>JAGOWL010000102.1:0-2017 GCA_018060215.1 Pseudoxanthomonas sp. | reverse complement strand
AACCCGCCCGGCGGGTTACGCCGGCTCGTCCGGGATCAGCAGGCTCTCCAGCCGGGCGATGCAATCCTTGAGCTGCAGCTTGCGCTTCTTCAGGCGCTTGGCCTCCAGGTCATCGTCCGGATTGGCCGCCAACTGGCCGATGCGCTCGTCCAGCGCGCGGTGTTCACACCGCAGCTCGGCGACGCGTTGGGCGATGGCACTGGGGTCGCGGGTCTCCACGGGAACCAAGCTTACACCGGCGCCATGGTGATCGAGGGCCGGCCTGCGGCGACCGGCGGCGGTCGTTGCCGGCCGCCATGGCAGCCGCCCTGCCGGAGCGCCGGCCGGTAGAATGGGCGGTCTGATGAGCGTCGTCCTGCCCCTGCCCGAACCCGTCTCCCGGCACCCGGCCCGTAACGCCGACGGGAATCCATCCCGCCGCGCCGATCCGCGCACCGTCCTGCGCGAGCAGGCCAAGCTGGCCAAGCGCCTGCGCCGCCAGGTCGGCCAGGCGATCGCCGACTTCGGCATGATCGAGGCCGGCGACAAGGTCATGGTCTGCCTGTCCGGCGGCAAGGACAGCTACACCCTGCTGGACATCCTGCTGCAGTTGCAGCGCAAGGCGCCGGTGCCGTTCGAGCTGGTGGCGGTGAACCTGGACCAGAAGCAGCCCGGCTTCCCCGAACACGTGCTGCCGGACTACCTGCGCGCGCTGGGCGTGCCGTTCCACATCATCGAGCAGGACACCTACTCGGTGGTCAGCCGGGTGGTGCCGGAAGGCAAGACGATGTGCTCGCTGTGCTCGCGCATGCGCCGCGGCGCGCTGTACGCCTACGCGGCCGAACACGGCTTCACCAAAATCGCGCTGGGCCACCACCGTGACGACCTGGTGGCGACCTTCTTCCTCAACCTGTTCCACCACGCCAAGCTGTCGGGCATGCCACCCAAGCTGCTGTCCGACGACGGCCGCCACGTGGTGATCCGGCCGCTGGCCTACGTGCGCGAGGCCGACATTGTCGAATACGCGGCCGCACGCGACTTCCCGATCATCCCCTGCAACCTGTGCGGCAGCCAGGAGAACCTGCAGCGCAGGCAGGTCGGACTGATGATGCAGCAATGGGAGCGCGAATCACCCGGACGCATCGAAACCATCGCCCGCGCGCTGGGCGACATCCGTCCCTCGCAGTTGTCGGACCCCAAACTGTTCGACTTCCTGGCCCTGGGCCAACGCGAAGGCGCCACCCGCGCCGACGCCCACGCCTGGCTGGCCGGCGAACCACACCCACCAGCCGGAACCGGCGCCCCCTGACCCCCCGAACGCCCCTCTGACCGGCAACCCCTGCGCCCCGACCCTCCGGTCCTGCAGGAGCCTGGGCGACCGGACATGCGTCCGTGGAAGGCCCCCGCGACCACACCCTTTCCGAATCACGAGTACCTGAATGTTCTTTCGCAACCTGACGTTCTTCCGCTTCCCCACCACCCACGATTTCTCCCGCCTGGACGAGCTGCTGCCCGAGGCCGCGCTCAAGCCGGTCGGCCCGCTGGAGCTGTCCTCGCGCGGCTTCATCTCCCCCTTCGGCCGCGGCGAGGACCTGCTCTCGCACCGCATCGGCGATGCGATCTGGCTGGCCGTGGGCGGCGAGGACAAGATCCTGCCCGGCTCGGTGGTCAACGACCTGTTGGCCCAGAAGGTGGCCGAACTGGAGGAACGCGAGGGGCGCAAACTCGGCGGCCGCGCACGCAAGCGGCTCAAGGACGACCTGCTGCACGAGCTGCTGCCACGCGCCTTCGTCAAGAGCTCGCGCACCGACGCCCTGCTCGACCTGGAGCATGGCTTCCTGGCGGTGGACTCCTCCTCGCGCAAGTCCGCCGAGGCGGTGGCCTCGGAGATCCGGCGCGCGCTGGGCAGTTTCCCGGCGATCCCGCCCAATGCCGAAGTGGCCCCGCGCAGCATCCTCACCGGCTGGATCGCCGGCGAACCGATGCCCGACGGCCTGACGCTGGGCGAGGAGTGCGAACTGAAGGACGCGATGGACGG
>JAGOWL010000221.1 GCA_018060215.1 Pseudoxanthomonas sp. | reverse complement strand
CGCTTGACCAGGGCCTGGCAGTCGTCGAAGGAACCGGCCACCCGCAGCGCGGTCACATTGCCGCCGAAACAGCCCAGCTGGTGCGCCTGGCGCGGCGACACCCGCCCGTCCGGATACAGCACCAGCACCCGCAGGCCGGGCTGGCCATGGAAGGCGGCGGCCACCGCCGCGCCGGTATCGCCGGAGGTCGCCACCAGGATGGTCAGCGGCGTATCGGCACCGCGCCGGATCCGCGCCAGGGCGGCGGCCAGGAAGCGCGCACCGACGTCCTTGAACGCGGCGGTCGGGCCATGGAACAGCTCCAGCACATGGTCGCCGGGCGTGGCCAGCGGCTTGAGCGGCACCGGGAAATCGAAGGCTTCTGCGCAGATCGCCGCCAGTTCCGGCGCCAGCGCATCGCCGTCGAAGAACGGCGCCAGCAGCGCGGCGGTGGTCGCGGCGAGATCGTCGCCTGGCTGCAGCGCGCGCGCCGCCGGCAGGCGTTCGGGAACATACAGGCCGCCATCGGGCGCCAATCCGGCGGCGATGGCCTGGCTGAGCGTGGCGACGGGGGCGTTGTTGCGGGTGGAAACGAAGTTCATCGCGGTTCCATGGTCGGAAATCAAAGCCCCTCTCCCTGCGGGAGAAGGGAGCCGCTGTTACAGCAGATGCGCACCTGGGCTGTCGATCGGGCACACCCAGGCCTGGCTGTCGAAGCCGGCCGCGGCGAACGCCGCCTGCACCGCCGGCGCCGCGTCCTGCGCGCCCTGGCGCGATTCGAACCAGGCGAACACGCTGGGCCCGGCGCCGGAAATGCTCGCCCCCATCGCGCCGGCGTCCAGCGCCGCGGCCTTGGCCGCATCGAAGCCGCCGATCAACGGCGCCCGCCGCGGCTCGACCAGCACGTCGCGCAGCCCGGCGCGGATCAGGTCGGCATCGCCGGCATGGCAGCCGGCCAGCACCAGGGCCAGGTTCGCGCTCTGGGCCACGAAGTCCTTCAGCGCATAGTCCACCTGCAGCACCTCCCGTGCCCGGCGCGTCTCCAGCACCGCCTCCGGATGCACCAGCAGGCTGTGCCAGTGTGGCGGCACCGGGATGCGCACCAGCCGCTCGGCGGTGGCCAGCACCAGCCCGCCCAGCAGCATCGGCCCGAGGTTGTCGCCATGGCGCCCGCCGCTGGCCACCGCCTCGCCGGCCAGGGCGAATGGATACAGTGCCTGGCGCGGCAGTGGCCGCTCCAGCAGCGCATTGGCCGCCACCAGCGCGGCCACGCAGGAGGCCGCCGAACCGCCCATGCCCGAGCCCAGGGCGATGCCCTTGTCGATCTCGATTTCGAATCCGTACTCCAGCCCCAGCGCCTGGCGCATGGCGATCAGGGCGGCGCCGGCGGTATTGCGCTCGGCTTCCAGCGGCAGCGCGAACGGCGCGCCACGGATCGCCGCCACCCGCACCTGCGGCGCATCGATTCGGCGCACGGTGACGGTGTCGCCGACCCCGGCCAGCGGATGGCCGAGGATGTCGAAGCCCACCGCCACGTTGCCGACCGAGGCCGGCGAAAACGCGCAGGCCTGCCGCTGTGGCTGTGGCGGTGGCTGCATCTGCGCGACTGCGGCCGCCTCGCCACCGATCGCGCTCACAGCCGCGCCCCCTGCCCGGCCGCCACCCGCAGCACATCGGCGAACACACCGGCGGCGGTGACCTCCGGGCCGGCACCGGGGCCCTGCACGATCAGCGGGTTCTCGCAGTAGCGGCCGGTGGTGAACTGGACGATGTTGTCGGTCAGGCGCAGGTTGGCGAAAGCGTGGTCGCGCGGCAGTTCGACCAGGCCGACGCTGGCCCGGCCTTCGGCATCCAGCCGCGCCACGTAGCGCAGCACCTTGCCGTCCGCACGCGCAGCCGCCAGGCGCGCGCCAAAATCCGCATCGACCTCGCCCAGGCGCGCCATGAAGTCCTCCACGCTGGCCTGGCGCAGCGTCTGCGGCACCAGGCTTTCCACCTGCACATCCTCCAGGCTCAAGGCCCGCCCGGCCTCGCGCGCCAGGATCACCAGCTTGCGCCCCACGTCGGTGCCCGACAGGTCATCGCGCGGATCGGGCTCGGTGTAGCCCAGCGCGCGCGCCTGCGCCACCAGTTGCGAGAACGGCACGCTGCCGTCGTAGCGGTTGAACAGCCAGGCCAGGGTGCCCGAGAGGATGCCTTCGATCGAGATCACCGCATCGCCGGTGTCGAGCAGGTCGCGCAGGGTCGAGATCACCGGCAGGCCGGCGCCGACGGTGGCCTCGTAGCGGAAGCGCGCGCCGCTGGCCTGGGCGGCCTCGCGGATGGCGGCGTAACGCGCCAGCGGGCCGGCACCGGCCTGCTTGTTCGGGGTGACCACGTGGATGCCGGCGGCCAGCCACTGCGGATAGCGGTCGGCCACCTCGGCGCTGGCGCTGCAGTCCACGATCACCACGTGCGGCAGGTGCGAGTCGAGCAGGTGGGCGGTGAAACGGTCCAGGTCGGCCGCCTCATTCGACGCGGCCAGGCGCGCGCGCCAGTCGCCCTCCAGGCCCAGCGGATCGAGCACCTG
>JAGOWL010000101.1 GCA_018060215.1 Pseudoxanthomonas sp. | reverse complement strand
ACCTCAACGCCAGCAGCACCCGCTGGCTGCGCACGCTGGGCGATGAGCCGTCGAAGGCCTACTTCGAACACGTGCCGGAGCGCGACATCCGCGACGACACCCACTTCAGCGTCGCCGGCGCGGCCATGGTCGCCTGCCTGGTGGTGCGCGACTGGAAAGCCCTGGATCCGGCGCTGGCCGCACACGTGGTCCGTGATACCGACTGCGGCGCCCCGGCCGACGCGCGCCAGGCTGGCATCCCAGGCAGCATCCACGCGATCGAACAGGTCGGCCAGGACGATCGGGGGCTCCTGCTCGCCTATCCGGCAACCCGCCCCTGAGCCCGGGCCCCCGGGCCGGCAGCCCCATTGTTCATCCTGCTGTACAGGTGGATCCGCCCGGTCCTGTGCCCTGGATGTCCTGTCCACGCTGTCCATGGCGTTTCACTTGTGTCACATCCGAGAAATGCCGGGCCGCATCCGCGGCACGGCGCGGGGGAGTCACCATGTGCAGTTTGTCTGGTCCAGCCAAGTCCTGTCGCGATGCCAGCCATCGCGGCCCCGTGGCTTGTCGAAGGCGCTGACGGACTCGCGGTCAGGGCGGGTGCCCGGAAAACGGCACATCGCCCGCCAACGACCGCCCACTGTCATGGAGTAGTGCCGGGCTGCAGGCCAGGATGGACGTCTCCCGACGTCCGTCCGGGAAGCGTCTCCAGCAGTCCGGCCAGGCGAATCAATGGAGCAGGGAACGATGGCGGCAGTTCCGGAAGTACGTCCACGTTGCATGATCTGGCTGGGCAGGCCCTCGATGCTGGAACGCGAGGTGCTCGCCGCCGCGGGCTGGGACCTGCGGATCATCACCGACCCGTCGGGCGCACGCATCGGCGTGCGTGGCAGCGACCGCGTCGCGGTGGTGCTGGACCTGCGCGATGCCGGTGAAGACTGGATCGGCTCCATGCAGGCCTTGCTGGCGCCGCATTCGGATCTGCCGGTGGCGGCCCTGGGTGAGGTCCAAAGCGGCCCGGTACCGCCCTGTCTGCTGCAGCTGCGCCAGCCCATCGATCTGGCCCAGATCCAGCGCCTGGCGCGGATCGTAGATGGCCAGTCGCATCCCGGCGGCCCCACCGGCACCCACAGCCTGGTCGGTTCCAGCGCGGCCATGCTGGCCGTGCACGCCAAGCTGCACAAGTTCGCCCCGGTCGACCTGCCGGTGCTGGTCACCGGCGACACCGGTACCGGCAAGGAACTGGCGGCACGCGCCCTGCACGACATGTCCCTGCGCCGGGGCCAGCCCTTCATCGCGATCAACTGCGGCGCCCTGCCGGCCAACCTGGTGCAGTCGGAACTGTTCGGGCACGAGAAGGGCGCTTTCACCGGCGCCAACGCACGCCGCATCGGCCTGTTCGAATCCGCCGACGGCGGCACCATCTTCCTGGACGAGATCGGCGACCTGCCACTGGAAGCACAGACCAACCTGTTGCGAGTGCTGCAGGAAGGCAGCCTGGAACGGGTCGGCAGCCACCACCCGGTCCGCATCGACGTGCGCGTGGTTGCGGCCACCCACGTCGACCTCGAGGATGCGGTGGCACAAGGGCGCTTCCGCGAAGACCTGTTCTACCGCCTGGACGTGCTGCGCCTGCACATGCCACGGCTGCGCGAACGCGGTGACGATGTGGAGCTGCTCGCCCGCCACTGCCTGGCCGGCTTCCGCGACGAACACCGGGTACGTGCCCGCGGCTTCGACGCTTCGGCCCGGCGGGCACTGCGCAGCCACGCCTGGCCGGGCAACGTTCGCGAACTTCTCAATCGCGTGCGCCGGGCCGCGGTGGTCTGCGAAAGCGAACTTATCGATGCGGCCGCACTGCAGTTGCCCGTGACCACTCCGGCATGCGCCGGCGCGAACGGTGCGGACGGCCTGGGCGAAGTCCGCGTGCATGCCGAGCGCGATGCGGTGCTGGCCACCCTGCGCGAGTCAGGCTTCAATGTCAGCGAATGCGCACGCCGCTTGCGTGTTTCGCGGGTCACCGTCTACCGCCTGTGCCGCAAGCACCATCTGGAACTGGATGCGCTGCGCGACTAGGCGCGATCGCCTGCAGGCGACCCGGTGCGGCCAGGCATGTCCCGGCGCCCGTCCAAGGCCGCCACCGGGCTACAGGCTGTAGGGGATCTTGAACCCCAGGGTGAAGTCCGGCGCGTCCGGGGTCAGGCCGATGCCCAGCAGGCCGACCACGGTCGCGTTCTGGCTCATCGCATAGGTCACGCCCAGGTTGAACATCGCCGCATTGGCATCGCTGCCGATCACCTTCAGCCACGGCTGCCCATCGACCCGGGTCCTGGCCCGTGCGCTGAGCCGGTTGCTGAAGGACATGCTGAAGCTGGTGCGCTCGTTGAAGGCGAAGGCCACGCCGGCACCGTAGTAGAACGAATCGCCCAGCTTCACGTCACCCGGATTGACCGTGTCCGGGTTGTTGTCGATGTCGTCGAAGCTGGCCCGGAACGAATAGGTGTAGCCGATGTTGCCGAACAGGATCGCCGGGTCGCTGGTCTTGACCGCGGCCAAGCCAATGCTGGCCTGCCAGGCACCGTTGCCGGTGGGCTGCTCATCGGGCACGGCGAAGCGGATGAAGTCGTCGTCGTCGCGCTCCAGCACCGTCCACGGAATTCCATAGGGCTCGCGCCCGGTGGGCATGGTCACGCCGAAGTTGAGCACCGTCTCCGGACGCGCGCCGCGTTCACCGAACAACCGGTAGTTCGCGCTGGCAACCACGTCGCCAATGCCGCTGCCGGTGGTTTCCTCCTGGGCGATGGTTGCCGCCGCGCCCCCGGCACCGCCCTTCTGGTAGACGGTCTTGCGGGCGATGTAGGGCACGTCCAGGTTCAGGGTCAGGTTCGGGCTGACGCCCCAGCGCGCGGCCAGGTTGTAGTTCAGCGTGTCCGACTCGACGTTCTCGATGGCGATGTTGCCCAGGAAGATCGCATCCAGGGCCAGGAAGCCGTTGAGGGTGATCTGCTTGCGGTCGTAACGGCTGTAGGTGAGGCCGTTCTCGATCACCAGCTTCTGGTCGAACAAGGCCCTGGCCTGCTGTTTGACGTCGGCCACGCTGCGTGGCATCGACTCGGCCTTGGCCTTTTCCGCCTCGGCGGCGGTGCTGGCATAGCCCTCGCCCGAAGACTGCGGTGCCGATGCCTGCGCGGGTGCCTGTCCGGGTGCAATGGGTGCTGCGGTGGCGGCCACCGGGGCAGCCGCTTGCGCGCCCGCCGGGGGAACCTTGCCCGCCAGCCGTGCCTGCAGGGCCTGCACCTGCATGTCCAGTTCGCGCAGTCGGCGCACCTCCTGCGCATAGGAGGCCTTGAGCGCGGCCAGTTCCTGGCTCAGCTGCTGCAGGTCGGCCTCGTCCTCGGCGCTCTGTGCCGAAGCAGCCGGTGCCGCCAGGGCCGCGCCCGTACCCAGCGCCGCCAGGATCGCCAGGCGCAACCCGGAGGCCGCCATGGATGGATGGTTTCCGCTCATGTCGCCTTCCCCCGCCGGCTGTGGCCGGCCCTGATCAGTAGTGGAATCCGATCCCGCGGCTCAACGCGATCGCCTGGGCCACGTTCTGTCCGAGCAGGGTGCGTGAGTCGGCAATGGACGGATTGCTGCGCACCATGTCCAGCTCCAGCCAGTTGCTGGCCTGGTGACCATCGGCGGCCAGGCGGATGCTCTGTCCCATGCCGCTGCTGCCGATCCATTGCTCGACCGCGCCCTGGCCATCGATCTGCAGCAGTACGCGCGCCGCGTTGTCCTGCAGCGAGGCCACCGCACTCATGCCCTGCGCCTGTGCCGCCGCGGACAGTCCGTTGCCGGTGTCCGGGCTCGCCGCCGCACCCGGTTGATCGCCGCCGTCGCGCACGGTGATGCGCGCGACATTGGTGGCGCGGTTGGCGTCGCCGGCTACCTGCACGCTCTGGACCAGGCCACTGACATTGGCCAGGCCAGCGTGGTCGATGTTGCGTTCACCGGAGGGCGCCGGCGACGGCGCATTGGCGGCGGTGATGCTCACATGCGGCTGGAAGGTGACCTTGGGCCGGTCGGGCTGGCTGAGGTCGATGCCCATGGTGACCTTGCCCTGCATGGTCTGCCCGGCCTGTGTCTGCCAGGTGGACACCATGGTCACGCCGAACCAGGCCACGGTGTCATGGCCAACGGTATAGCGCCCACGCATGTCGCCCATTTCCTCATCGCTCAGCTCGGTCAGGCCATTGCCGGGCGGGGGGGGCGGAATGTCTTCGGGGGATTGCTGTGCCATGGCCGGTACGGCCGCGGGGGCGGCAACCAGTCCCATGGCGATGCACAGCTTGCGTTGCAGGAGTTTCATGATCCGTGCCTCTCAGAACAGGTCGGCATGGCTGAAGCCGAAATCCAGCAGTTCGGCGTCGGTAAGCGGGCCTTGCCGGGCATACAGGGCGCGCGCGCTGGGCCGGGTAGTGGGCTCCAGCAGCACGGTATTCCGATCGAAATCGCTGCCGATGACCACGAACACGGCACGCGAGGGCCAGGCGTCCAGGAACTCGGGCAGCGGCACCACGCGGTTGCCCAGGATGGGGTCACCAATCTCCACCAGCTCGTCGCGGACCTGCTTGAGCACGACGAAATGACGGAAGCCGTTGACGTCCATCAGGACCAGGCTCGGTACCCGCAGCGAGCGCAGCTTCTCTTCGTTGACCCGGTAACCACGACCGCGCATGCCCAGGGATTCGACATAGCGCTTGATGTCCAGCAGCGAGAACCCGCGCTCCTTGACGATGTCCGGATCGGCCAGGGAGAGCATGCCTTCGATCACGGTGGTTTCGTCGGCATCCAGGTGGTAGGCATAGCGCAGGATGGTGGCCAGCGAAGCCGCGCCGCAGCTGTAGTCGGTCTGCTGCCGGACCAGGTTGGCGTAGCGGTTCTCGCGCATGCTCTGCACCGGGGTGGTGTAGAGCGCCCCGTTGGGCAGCACACCGGTGAAGGCCACCTCCGCCGCGCGCGCACCGGCCGCCGGAACAAGCGCCAGCAGCAGCGGCAAGACCCAGGCCAGGCGCGAAAGCAATGGTCGCGACATCTCGGCGATTCCTGTTGGGTGCCCCGGGACAGGGGCAGTAGCCCAGTAAACGCATCGGGTGGCATTGACCGGCCACCGGGGATGGATGCCCCGCCCCACGGGGGAGGCGGGGCGGGGCATCCCGTGAGTTCCCGGCCACGGCGGATGGCCGGGAGTCACTCCTTGCGCATCCCGTGACGGGATGCCTGACTCGGTACTGACTTACTCGCCGCCACCGCCACCGCCGCCGCCGCCCGTGCTGGGCTGGGCGACCGCCATGGACAGGCTGTTGGCCTGCAGGTTGCCGGTACCGGCCGACACGTTCACGCCGATGTTGCCCGAGGCGCGGGCAAAGGCGCTGTCGGACAGGGTGGCGCTGTTGGTAGCTTCGGCCACCAGCTCGTAGCGGGAGATGGTCACCTGGCCGCTCAGGCTGCTCCACAGGTCCACATACCCAAGCTCATAGAAGTCCAGATCACCCTCTTCCGATCCGCGGTAACGACCGCTTTCATCGGTGTCGAAGGCGATGCCACCCACGCCCTGCGCGTACGGGTTCATGACGGCGTTCTGGATGTCGCGATCCATGTCCATATGGCCGGTCGAGCTGCCGCTGCTATGCGGCAGTGCGCCACTCCACGTATCCAGGTAGAAGTTGTCCTTCTGGTAGGCATTGCCGCGCCCGGCGTACGAACCGCTGGTGCTGCCTTCGTAGCCACCGGCACCCCATGCCTCGGAGTATCCGCTGCTCCAGCCGGACAGCGAGATCTGCACCGTGTCGTAGTACTCGCGCTCCAGCGGCGTGTTGGTCACGGTGTTGCCACTGGAAATCTGGTTCGACGCCACGCTGGCCTGGGCATAGGCACTGGTGGCCACCGACGCGGCGAGCGCATTCTTCTGCTCGTTGTTGTTGCCGGAGGTCACGTTGACGCCGATGTTGCCGGCCGCGTCGGAGAACGCATTTCCGGAAACGCTGGCGTTGTTCTGGACGCCCAGGTTCATGGTGCTGTTGGCGGCACCGAGCTGGTTGACGAAGATCTCGGCGTCGGCCAGGCCGAAGGCGAAACTGGCATCTGCAGCCGACAGTGCAGCGGCATTGTCCTGCACGTTGTTGTCGCCGGCGGCGACGTTGAACTGCAGGTTGCCCGAGGCAGCGGAGCCCACGTCGTCGCCGATGCTGGCATCGTTGTCGAGCTGGCTGTTGCTTCCGTAGTTGTGGGTCACCGACTGGCGGTTGTCGATCACCGCGATCGCGGCCGAATCCAGATCGATGTTGCCGGTGATGGTCGGCGCGCCGGAGAAGGCGATGTCCGAACTCAGGCTCAGGTCCTTCTTCAGGCTGACCGACATTTCATGCGAGTCGATGTCGCGATCGACATCCACGTTCTCGTCATAGTTGATGACGGTGTTGTGCCGCCGGTCCATGTAGTCCAGCACGAGATCGACGTCTGCATCGATATCCGCGTTGATGTCCAGGGTGGTGTTGCTGGTGTTGGTTACATAGTTGCGGGTGTCGTCGACATTGGTGGTGTAGTTGCGGGTGTCGTTGATGTTGACCGTTTCGTCATAGACCACGGTGGTCTCGGTCGAATCGGCCGGTGTCGGCTCCTCTTCGGCATAGGCGGCGAAGGTGGCACTGATGGCCACGGCGAGCACGGTCCACTTCAGGTTGCTTTTCATGGTGTCCTCTCTCTCTTGCTCTGGGTTGGGTGGTTTTACCTACCGCCTCACGGACCGCCCGGTACCACCGACAACGTCAGCACGTTGCCGATTTCGTTGGCCGAACCCGCGATCTGGTTGAGCTGCAGCACGCCCTCGAACCCGCGCAGCGCGGTGGCCTCCACGGCCACGTTGCGGCTGGCGGTCCTCCCCGCCGGGCCAGGAACGGTTTGCCTCTCCGCCGACGCGGAAACGCTGGACGACAACAGCTGGTCCGGCGCTTCGCGTATGCCCTGTTCCGCCAGCACCAGAGACACCGCGTTGAATTCCGCGTTGCCGCTGCCGCTGGCCTGGTTGATGGATGCGATCCCGCCTGCACCGGACAGTGCCGAACCACCGAGGGTGGCGCTGGCGTGCAGGGGCAGGTCATATGTGTCGTTTTCGCTGCGCTGGCGCAGGTCCACCTGCGCATGGGCGTTGGCGCCCACGGCGATCGCGCGCAGGTTGGCCTGCTGGTTGAGGTCGCCGGCGCTCATGTTCACCGCGATGGCGCCGCGGCTGCCGGTCAGTGCCTGTCCGTCGATGCGGGTCTGGGCCAGATAGCCGAGCATCTCGGCATAGCCCTCGTCGCTGGCGCGCGCGCCGCCGATGGCGGCCAGTGCGGCCAGCATCACCGTGCCCAGCACGACCGGGGGCGTTTGCGGCAAGCTCCTGACCCGGGCCTGGCGGCTCACGGACCGGTCCCCGGATTGCCACCCACCGGGAACTGCGACAACGCACCGGTGATGGTCGGGGCGATCGAGCGGGTGGCCCCGCCGATGGCGCCGGTGACGCCGCCGATCCCGCTGGCGATCCCGGCGCCGGAAACGATGCCGCCGTTGCCTGCCGAACCGCCGACGGTACCCTGCAGGGCACGGCCGACCATCTGTTCGGGCAGCGACGCCGGTCGGCCACTGGCATCCAGGCGCCCGGAGGACATCATGGCGATGTCATCGTCCGACAGTTCACCGGTACCCAGGCTGCCGTGGATCTCGCGGTTGGGCTTGGGATCCACGATCAGGGCAATGCCGGGAGGTGCCGGGCGATAGGCGGCTCGTGGGCTGACGTCACGCAGCAGCACCATCTCGCCCTTTTCCGGATGGACCCCGATGTGCGCGTCCGCCGCACGGGCCTGCGGCAACGGCGAGGCAGCCAGGCACAGGACCGCGATGGCAACCGGCAGGGCTCGCATGGTGATACTCCCGTGAAGAACAGCGGGTGTATCAATGCATACGCCGTGCCAGTCGATAATTGCTTTGAAAATCAGCTTGTTGGAGTTCAGATCCGTATCGCGAGGGTGCGGCCGTTGTAACAGGGGCGAAGCAGTCCGAGCCGTCGCATCGGGCGCATTCCCTTGCCCCTGCTGGCTGCGGCGGCATTGTTTCGCTGGTGATACACCCGGCGGACGGTTTACACCTCACCGCGCCCGAGCAGTGCGCGGAAGATCCTCCAGGTCGGCCAGGCGAGCAGCCAGGCCGGCGCAGGCAACCCCCTCGTCGGCGACGGGCGGCCGGAATCGCGGATGCGCGGTGGCTGGTCCGGTATCGGGCAGGGCATGATGACGGCGGCCCTGTTGGAGGATCGATGATGCACTGGCTCTATCTGCTGCTGGCCCTGGGCGCCCTTTGGCTGGCCATCACCACACCCCATGCCTGGCTGTTGCTGCTGGCCCTGCTGGCGGCGCTGGCGCTGTTCGTGGCCTGGATGCGAGGCTGGTACCTGGACCGCGTCGGTGGCCAGCC
>JAGOWL010000014.1 GCA_018060215.1 Pseudoxanthomonas sp. | reverse complement strand
TCCTTCTGCGGGTCGGAGTCGTAGACGATGCCGGCGCCGGCCTGCACGTGCAGGCGGCCGTCCTTGATCACCGCGGTGCGGATGGCGATGGCGGTGTCGGCGTCGCCGTGCCAGCCGATGTAGCCGATGCTGCCGGCGTAGACATTGCGCTTGATCGGCTCCAGTTCCCCGATCACTTCCAGCGCGCGGATCTTCGGTGCGCCACTGACGGTGCCGGCCGGGAAGGTGGCGCGCAGTACGTCGGCATAGCTCAGGCCCGGCTGCAGGGTTCCGGTGACTTCGCTGACGATGTGCATGACGTGGCTGTAACGCTCGATCACGAATCGCTCGCCCACTTCCACGCTGCCGGCCTCGGAGACGCGGCCGACGTCGTTGCGGCCCAGGTCGATCAGCATCACGTGCTCGGCCAGTTCCTTGGGATCGGCCAGCAGGTCCTGTTCCAGGGCCAGATCTTCGGCCGCGGTGGCCCCGCGCGGGCGGGTGCCGGCGATCGGGCGCACGGTCACCTGCCCGGCCTGGAGCCGCACCAGGATCTCCGGCGAGGAACCGACCACCTGTACTTCGCCGGTGTCCAGGAAGTACATGTAGGGCGACGGGTTGAGCGCACGCAGGGCGCGGTACACATCGACCGGGCGGGCGTTGAACGGCACGCTCAGGCGCTGGCTCAGCACCACCTGGAACACGTCGCCGGCGCGGATGTATTCCTTGGACTTCTCCACCGCGGCGATGAAGCCTTCGCGGGTGAAGCCGGAGACGAAGTGGCTTTCGTCGAGGACGTCACGGCCCAGCGGTGCCGGATAACTGCCGGGCTGGCGCAGCTTGTCCACCAGCGTGTCCAGCCGCGCCTGCGCCGCGTCCCAGGCGCCCGGTTGGCGCGGGTCGGCGTGCACCACCAGGTACAGCCGGCCCTTGAGGTTGTCGAACACCGCCAGCTCTTCGGACAGCATCAGGTAGATGTCCGGGGTGCCCAGTTCGTCGCGCTTGTCGCCGCCGGCCAGGCGCGGTTCGATGTAGCCGATGCACTCGAAGCCGAACCAGCCGACCAGGCCGCCGGTGAAGCCGGGCAGGCCATCGAGCTTGGGCACCGAATAGGACGCGCGCAGCGCCTCGACCTCGGCGAACGGGTCTTCGACCTGGCGCGATTCCACCACCTGGCCGTGCTCGCGCACTTCCATGGCGTGGCCGCGGAAGGCGACCGTGCGCCGGGCCGGCAGGCCGATGATCGAGTAGCGGCCGAAACGCTCGCCGCCCTCGACCGATTCGAGCAGGTAGGTGTGCGGGGCGTCGGCCAGCTTCAGGTATACCGACAGCGGCGTGTCCAGGTCCGAAAGGACCTCGCGCACGACCGGGACGCGGGTGTGCAGGCCGGAGCCGTGGCGGTCAGTGGCGTGCTGGTGGAACTGTTCGGGCGAAATCAAGGCGGGCTTCCTTCCGGCGGATCGGGGCGTGGCGGGGGGTGACGGCAACAGGCCACCATCGCCAGCACGGGCGCGCGGAGGAAGGGTGGAGCCTGGTCGTCTGGCCGGACATGCCGGCAACTTTACTGGTAAAACGGCCCCATGCGCATCCGCCTGCCCACACTCGCCGCCCTGCTCCTGCTGGCCGGCTGCGCCTCGCCGGCGCTGAAGATCGACACCCGCTACGACTCGGCCGTCCAGGACAGCCGGGTGCAGTTCCTGATCCTGCACTACACGGTGGCCGACTTTGACGAGTCGGTGGACATCCTGGTGCGCCAGGGCAAGGTCTCCTCGCACTACCTGGTGCGCGAGGATCCGGTGGAGGTCTACCGGCTGGTGGACGAATCGCGCCTGGCCCGCCACGCCGGTGACAGCTACTGGGACGGGTACGCGATGCTCAACGCCGGCTCGATCGGGATCGAGATCGTCAACCCCGGCTACACCAACACGCCTCAAGGACGGGTGTACGCGCCCTACCCCGAGGAACAGATCGAGACGGTCATCGCCCTGACCCGGGACATCGTCCAGCGCCACCGGATCGCGCCCGAACGCGTGCTCGGCCACGCCGACATCGCGCCCGGGCGCAAGCAGGATCCGGGCCCGCAGTTCCCGTGGCGGCGCCTGGCGCAGGCCGGGATCATCCTGTGGCCCGATGCCGACCAGGTCGCCGAACGGCTCGCATTCCACCGCGGCCAGCCGTTGCCGGAGGTGGTCTGGTTCCAGCAGCGCCTGGCCACGGTGGGCTACCGGGTGCCGCAGAGCGGCGAGCTGGATCCGGCCACGCGCCAGGTGATCAGCACCTTCCAGATGAAGTACCGCCCGTCCGACATCGGCGGCGAGCCCGATGCGGAGACCGCCGCGCTGCTGGAGGTGGTTTCCACCCCGGGCGGAATGCGCGCCCTGCCCTGATCCGGCGCGCACGGGGCCGGCCACGCCCGTCCCGCGGTTCAGCGATTCAGCGCACCGCGGCCACGGCCGCCTTCATCTGCGTCACCAGCGCAGCGTAGTGTTCGCGGCTGCGCGGCCCGTTGAAGATCGCCGAACCGGCCACGAAGGTGTCGGCACCGGCGG
This sequence comes from Pseudoxanthomonas sp., assembly GCA_018060215.1. Lineage (GTDB taxonomy): Bacteria > Pseudomonadota > Gammaproteobacteria > Xanthomonadales > Xanthomonadaceae > Pseudoxanthomonas. The sequence continues at coordinate 22,841 of JAGOWL010000014.1, read as the reverse complement.
CGGCGATTTCGCCGATGTTGTCGGCCTTGACCCCACCGTCGACCTCCAGCCGGATCGGCTTGCCGGCCTTGTCGATCATCGTCCGCACCGCGCGCAGCTTGTCCAGCGTGGACGGAATGAAGGCCTGGCCACCGAAGCCGGGGTTGACCGACATCAGCATCACCAGGTCGATGTCCTCCAGCACCCAGTCCAGCGACTCCACCGGGGTGGCCGGGTTGAGCACCAGCCCGGCCTGGCAGCCATGCGAGCGGATCAACTGCACGGTGCGGTGCACATGACGACTGGCCTCGGGATGGAAGCTGATCAGGTTGGCACCGGCCTCGGCGAACATCGGCACCAGCGCGTCCACCGGCTCGACCATCAGGTGCACGTCGATGAAGGCCGTCACCCCGTGCGCGCGCAGCGCCTGGCACACCAGCGGGCCGATGGTCAGGTTGGGCACGTAGTGGTTGTCCATCACGTCGAAGTGGACCCAGTCGGCGCCGGCGGCCAGCACGTTGTCCACTTCCTCGCCCAGGCGGGCGAAGTCGGCCGAGAGGATGGACGGGGCGATGACGGTGGGCTGCATGGTCGGGCTCGCGGCAACGTGGGAAGCGGGAACGGTAGCGGTGTGCGGCCGGCTCAGCGCCGGCGCAGGGTGCGGATGCGGTCGTAGGCGGCGTTGATCGCGCGCGAACGCTGCTCGGCCTGGGCGCGCAGCTCCGGTGCGGCACCGGCCACCTTGTCGGGATGGTATTGCGAGATCAGCCGGCGGTAGGCCTGATCGATCTCGGCATCGCTGGCCTCGGCGGTCAGGCCCAGTTCGGCGTAGGGGTTCTCGCGCTGGCGCAGGCGGAACCAGTCGCTGTCGAAGGCGTGGCCCAGCAGCAGGCCGATGACGGCGCCGAACAGTGGATTGGCCCGGAACAGCAGCGCCCCGGCGACCACGCCCAGCAGTTTTCCGTACCAGCGGTTCATGCAGCCTGCGGTGCCCGGGGCCGGATCGGCCCGATCCGCAGATTCTAAGCCACAGCCGACCCGGCTGGTCGTACACTGTGCGGCCGGCCGCCCTCCGGCGCCGCCAGTCCGTGGCCGGGTCACCCAGATCGTGCCCTGCCCTGCCCCGGAGACTTGCGTTGCCCACGACCCTGCTCCAGTCCGACCTGCCCGGCCTGCCGCTGCGCCACCGCGGCAAGGTGCGTGACGTATTCGACCTGCCGCGCGAACGCATTCCCGCCGCCGCCCTGGCCGCCGCCGGGACATCGGGCGAGTCGCCCGACGGCTACCTGGCCGATGGTTATCTGCTGATCGTCGCCACCGACCGCCTGTCGGCCTTCGACGTGGTGCTGCCCGACCCGATTCCCGGCAAGGGCGAGATGCTGTGCCAGATCTCCAATTTCTGGTTCGGCAAGACCGCACACCTGATGCCCAACCACCTCACCGGTATCGACGTGGCGGCGGTGCTGCCGGCAGGGGCCGATCCGGCGCTGTACGCCAAGCGCGCGGTGGTGACCCGCAGACTCAAGCCGGTGCCGGTGGAAGCGATCGCCCGCGGTTACCTGATCGGCAGCGGCTGGAAGGACTACCAGCGCACCGGCCAGGTCAGCGGCATCGCCCTGCCCGACGGCCTGCGCCAGGCCGAACAGCTGCCCGAACCGATCTTCACCCCCTCGACCAAGGCCGCCGTGGGCGACCACGACGAGAACATCGATTTCGACGCGATGGTGCGCAAGGTCGGCGGCGAGCTGGCCGAGCGCGTGCGCGATGCCACCTTGCGCCTGTACCGCTTCGCCGCCGCCCATGCGGCCGAGCGCGGCATCCTGCTGGCCGACACCAAGTTCGAGTTCGGCACCGACGCCGATGGCCGCCTGTACATCATGGACGAGATGCTGACCCCGGATTCCTCGCGCTACTGGCCGGCCGACGAGTACCAGGTCGGCACCAGCCCGCCCAGCTACGACAAGCAGATCGTGCGCGACTGGCTGGAAGCTTCGGGCTGGGACAAGACCGCGCCCGGCCCGACCCTGCCGGCCGAAGTGATCGAGCGCACCCGTGCCCGCTATGCCGAAGCGCTGCAGAAGCTGGCCGGGATCAGCGTCGACTGACGCAGGGATCGGAATGATGGCCGCGTCGCCGCAGGTTCGATCGATCGACCTCCAGTTCGCCCGTTACGCCCACCAGCACGGCAGCACGACCGGTCGCAACATCCACGGAATTTCCGGGTTCGCGATCCTGTGGTCCATGGTGGCGCTGCTGTGGTGCATCCCGGTGCCCGGCACCCTGGCGCGGACCGGGATCTGGGCGGCACTGGCAATGTTCTTCGCCTGGTCGTACTGCTACCGGCTCTCGCGCCCGCTGGGGCTGGGCATGCTGGCAGTGTTCTTCGTCTTCGGCTGCCTGTGCCGGTTGCTGGAAATGCGGCTGGGATTGACGACGCTGCTGTGGACGGCGATGGCGGTATGGGTGGCCGGATTGATCGCACTGCTCGCCGGTTTCCGGATCGAGGGTCGCCGGCCAGGCCGGTTCACCGGTCCGGCCGGCCTGCTGGTTGGCCCGCTGTGGGTGCTGGCCAGCCTGTACCGCAGGATGGGCTGGTCGTACTGAAGCCTGCAGCGCCCCGTATCCGGTCGCGGGCGCTTTTCCACGGACGCAGGTCCGGTCTCCCCGGCTCCTACAACCGCGCGGGGAGATGGAGCATGTCCGTGGCCGGCTCGAACCGGCGCGGCGAATAGCCCAGCTCACGCCGCGCCGCGGCTGCGTCGAACACCAGGTCCTGACGCATCCGCGCCAGCACCGCCGGGCCGGCATCGTGCAGGCGCAGCGCGCGCGCGGCGGTGGCGGCCAGGGCGAACAGCGGCCCGGGCAGGACCAGCAGGCGTCCAGGCGGACGCATCGACGCCAGGGTGCGGGCGACCATCGCGCGGTAGTCCAGGGTTTCCCCGCCGGGCAGGTCATAGCCGCGCACGCCGCCATCAGGTCGCGACAGCGCGGCCAGAGCGGCGTCGGCCAGGTCGTCCACGTGCACCGGCTGGCGCAGGCCGCGGGCATCGTGCGGCAACGGAAACCCTCCGTAGCGGCGCGCCAGGGCAACGATGCGGCTCAGGTTGCGATCGCCCCCGGCGCCATAGACCAGGGTCGGTCGCAACAGCGTGGCCACGGCGCCACGCGCATCGGCGGCCTGCGCCACGCGCGCTTCGCCATCGCGCAGCCGTGCGGCCAGATCACGTTCGGCCGGATCCGGCGAATCGCCCTTCACGTGCACGCTGGTGGAACCGAAGGCGACCACCGGCGTGGCACCGGTGGACGTATCGGCATACCAGCGCGCAAACAGGTCCAGCGGACCACAGCTGAAGATCGCCGCGAAGCCCTCGCCCTCGCCGGCCGCATCCGGCAATGCACCGCACCGCCACTCCACGCCACCACGCGATGGCTGCGCGCCACGCGACAGCGCCGTCACCCGCCAGCCGCTTCCCAGCAGACGCTCGAGCACGCGCCGCCCGATTGGGCCGGTGGCGCCGAACAGCAAGGCGCGGGGCGTGGGGGAGACGGAATCCTGCATGGGAGGATTGTAGGCCTTGGGCAGCACCCCCTTGCAGCGGCGGTCACGCAATGAAGCGGGAGCTCCCCCCGACTCCGGACAGGGACCGGCAAGGCACCTCGCAGGTGGCTGTTACACTCGGGGGCCGCTCGCAGCACGCCTTCGCCCACGGATGATCCCCTTCCTGGAAACCCTGCTCGCCCTGCCGTTCCTGGCAGCGCTGGCCATGGTGTTCCTGCGCGGACGTTCGCGCGGCCAGGTGGCATGGGTGGCCGCATCCGCGCCGCTGCTGGGCCTGGCGCTGCTGGCCTGGATGACTCCGGCGGTGCTGCAGGGCTGGGTGCCGGACGCCCACCACGCCTGGATCCCGCAGATCGGCTTGGACTTCGACCTGCGCCTGGACGGGCTGGCGTGGATGTTCGCCGGCCTGGTGCTGGCGATCGGCGCGCTGGTGGTGATGTACGCGCACTATTACCTGTCCAGCGAGGACAGCGCGCCGCGATTCTTCGGCTGCCTGCTGCTGTTCATGGGCTCGATGCTGGGCGTGGTGATCGCCGGCAACCTGCTGCTGCTGATGGTGTTCTGGGAACTGACCAGCATCAGCTCGTTCCTGCTGATCGGCTTCTGGTACAAGCGCCAGGATGCGCGTGAAGGCGCGCGCATGGCCCTGGCCATCACCGGTGGTGGCGGCCTGGCCCTGCTCGGTGGCGTGCTGCTGATCGGGCGCATCACCGGCAGCTACGACCTGGACGTGGTGCTGGCCTCCGGCGATGCGATCCGCGCCAGCGAACTGTATCCGTGGGTGCTGGCGCTGGTGCTGGCCGGGGTGTTCACCAAGAGCGCGCAGTTCCCGCTGCACTTCTGGCTGCCGCACGCGATGGCCGCGCCCACCCCGGTGTCGGCCTACCTGCACTCGGCCACGATGGTGAAGGCCGGCGTGTTCCTGCTGGCGCGGCTGCATCCGGCGCTGGCCGGCACCGACCTGTTCTTCTACGTGGTCACCGGCATCGGTGCGACCACCCTGTTGCTGGGTGCGTGGCATGCGATCTTCCAGCACGACCTCAAGGGCGTGCTGGCGTATTCGACGATCTCGCACCTGGGCCTGATCACCCTGTTGTTCGGCCTGTCCACGCCGATGGCGGTGGTGGCCGGTGTGTTCCACATCCTCAACCACGCCACCTTCAAGGCCTCGCTGTTCATGGCCGCCGGCATCATCGACCACGAGACCGGCACCCGCGACATGCGCCGGCTGGGCAACCTGCGGCGGTTCATGCCCATGACCAGCGCGCTGGCGATCACCGCCTCCCTGGCAATGGCCGGAATCCCGCTGCTCAACGGCTTCCTGTCCAAGGAAATGTTCTTCAGCGAAGCCCTGGGGATCGACGGCGCGCACGCTGGCATGCGCATCGCGGTGGCCGTGGCCGCACTGCTGTACGGAATCTTCGGCGTGGCCTACAGCCTGCGTTTCGTCCATGAAACGTTCTTCGGGGAAGGGCCGCGCCAGCTGGACGCGGTGCCGCACGAACCGCCGCGCTGGATGCGCGCGCCGGTGGCGGTACTGGTGCTGCTGTGCGTGGCGGTGGGCATGTTCCCGGCGTGGACGGTGGCACCGGTGCTGCACGCCGGCGCCATGGCGATCCTGGGCCAGGCCATGCCCGCCTACAGCCTGGCGGTGTGGCACGGCTTCAACCTGCCGCTGCTGATGAGCCTGTGCGGCATCGTCGGTGGCATCGCGCTGTACTTCGGCCTGCGCCGGCTGCTGGACCTGCACGCGATCGTGCGTCGCTCGCTGGGCCGCAACCTGTTCCGCTGGAACATGGAAGCGCTGTACGCACTGGCCGAGCGCTTCACCTCGCGCCTGGCCAACGGCAGCCTGCAACGCAGTCTGGCGTGGCTGGTGCTGGCGGCGCTGTTCGCAGGTGTGGCACCGTTCGTGACCGGGGTCTCGCCGCCAATGGAATGGCGGGCGCCACAGCCGATGCCGCCACTGGGCTGGCTGTTGTGGCTGGTGCTGGTGGCCTGCACCGCATGGACCATCCGCCTGTACCGGCAACGCCTGCTGGCGCTGATCGTGCTCGGCGGCGCCGGGCTGATGGTCAGCCTGACCTTCGTGTTCCTGTCGGCGCCGGACCTGGCCCTGACCCAGTTGCTGGTGGAGATGGTGTCGCTGGCGCTGCTGCTGCTGGGACTGCACTACCTGCCACCACGCTCGCCGCCCGAACGCACGCCAGTCCGGCGCCTGCGCGACATCGCCATCGCCACCGCCGCCGGACTGGGTACCGGGCTGCTGGCCTACGCGATGATGACGCGCGCGCCGGGTGAACCGGCCAGCATCGAGATGCTGGCGCGTTCGCTGCCGGAGGCCTACGGCCGCAACGTGGTCAACGTGATCCTGGTGGACTTCCGCGGCTTCGACACCTTCGGCGAGATCACCGTGTTCGGCGTGGCCGCACTGATCGTGCACGCGCTGCTGCGGCGCGCGCGGCTGGCACCGGAGAAGGTGATGCCCGGCCCGCCGGTCCAGCTGCCGGTGCCTGCGGACCTGGCCCAGCTCATGTTCCCGCTGACCCTGACCGTGTCGGTGTTCCTGTTCCTGCGCGGCCACAACGGCCCCGGCGGCGGCTTCATCGCCGGCCTGGTGCTGGCAGTGCCGCTGCTGATCCAGTACGTGATCCAGGGTGCGGCTTCGGTCGAGTCGCGCTTCGGCTTCGATTACATCCGCTGCATTGGCGTGGGCCTGATCGTGGCCGGGATCGGTGGCGCGGCCTCGCTGGCGTTCGGGGTCGAATTCCTGACCAGCGGCCACGCCGAACCACGGCTTCCGCTGGTCGGCGACGTTGCGCTGGCCAGCGCCATGGTGTTCGACACCGGCGTGTACCTGGTGGTGTTCGGCGGGGCGATGCTGATCCTGTCGATGCTGGGCACGATCAAGCCCTCGCGCACCCGCGTGGCGCAGCTGGGGGTGATCGAACCGGGGCAGCGCTCCAACCGCACCGGGGAGATGCCCTGATGGAGGTGCTCTGATGGAGCTGGCCATGGCCAGCGCGATCGCGATCCTGACCGCCACCGGCGTGTACCTGCTGCTGCGCGCGCGCAGCTTCGACGTGATCATCGGCCTGACCCTGCTTTCGTACGCGACCAACCTGCTGATCTTCTCCGGCGGGCGACTGGTGGCGGGCAAGCCGCCGGTGCTGCGCGACGGCGTGGCCCCGACCCTGGCCCACTACACCGACCCGCTGCCGCAGGCCCTGGTCCTGACCGCGATCGTGATCGCCTTCGCGATGACCGCGGTGAGCATCGTCATCGCCATCCGCAGCCGCGCCGACAACCAAAGTGACCATGTCGACGGCAGCCGCGCCGAACGCGAGTTCCAGCGCAGCGAGCAGCGCCGCCACGCGCAAGCGCGCGAATCGGCGCATGCGGCCGAGGTCACGGCGACCGCTCCGGGCCAGGAGGACGGCGCATGAGCCACCTGCCGGTCCTGCCGATCCTGATCCCGCTGTTCGCCGCGGCACTGGCGCTGTTCTTCGAGCACCGCCGCTTCGGCATGGCGCCGCAACGTGCGGTGGCCTGGGTGTCGATGGCGGCGATGCTGGCAGTGTCGCTGCTGCTCGCCGCCGAAGCCGCCAGCGGCCGCATCCACGTCTACCTGGTCGGCGACTGGCCGGCGCGGCTGGGCATCGCGCTGATGGTGGACCGGCTGTCGGCACTGATGCTGGTGGTCGGCCAGCTGCTGGGCGTGGCCTGCCTGCTGCACGCCTGCGCCGGCTGGGACCGGCGCGCGCCGCACTTCCACGCCTTCTTCCAGTTCCAGATGATGGGCCTGAACGGCGCGTTCCTGACCGGCGATGTGTTCAATCTGTTCGTGTTCTTCGAGGTACTGCTGATCGCCTCCTACGGACTGATGCTCAGCGGCGGCCGCGGCGAGCGCCTGCGCGCCGGCCTGCACTACGTGGCCTTCAATGTGGCCGCCTCGACCCTGTTCCTGATCGCGCTGGGCCTGCTCTACGGGCTGCTGGGCACGCTCAACATGGCCGAGATCGCGGTGCGGGTGGCGCAACTGCCGGCGCAGGACCTGGCCCTGGTCCAGGCCGCCGCCGGCCTGCTGCTGGTGGTGTTCTGCGCCAAGGCGGCGGTGCTGCCGCTGTATTTCTGGCTGCCGCAGACCTATACCCACGCCCCGGCCGCGGTGGCCGGCCTGTTTGCGGTGATGACCAAGGTCGGCCTGTACGCGGTGCTGCGGGTGGGCACGCTCAGCTTCGGCGCGGCCGGCGCGCTGGACGGTTTCGCCTGGCCGGCGCTGCTGGTGCTGGGCGGGGTCACCCTGCTGCTGGCCGCGCTGGGCGTGCTGGCCTCCAGGCGCTTGCGCTCGCTGGCCGCCTACCTGGTGCTGGGGTCGGCGTCGACGCTGTTCATCGCCTTCGCCCTGGCCACCGCCGGCACCATCTCCGCCGGCCTGTATTACCTGGCCCACAGTACCTTCGCCGGCGCGGCCCTGTTCCTGCTGGCCGACCTGATCCGCCGCCGTCGCGGCGCCGCCGGTGATCGCAAGGACGTGATCGCCGCGCTGCCCGATCGGACCCTGCCCGGCGTGCTGTTCCTGGTCGCAGCGGTGTCGCTGGCCGGCCTGCCGCCGCTGTCGGGCTTCATCGGCAAGCTGCTGTTGCTCCAAGCGGTACCGGCCGCCAGCACCGGCTGGGTGTGGGCGCTGGTGCTGGGCAGCAGCTTGCTGATGCTGGTCGGCCTGGCCCGCGCCGGCACGCGCCTGTTCTGGCGGGTGGAGCCGTGGCCGGATACCTCGCCGGAGCGACTGGCCCGCTACACGCCGGCGACGGCGATGAAGGTCGCACCGGTGCGGCCACTGGAGGCGGCGGCCACCGTGCTGCTGCTGGGCTACGGCATCACCATGTCGATCGCCGCCGCGCCGCTGCTGGACTACACCCGCGCCGCCGCCGCGCAGCTGCAGTCGCCGGCCAGCTACGTCGAACAGGTGCGTGCGGCCGCACCGACGCTGAGGGAGCCGTGAACATGGTCCGCACCGCCTTCCAGCGTTGGCGCAGGCACTGGCTGCCGTCGTTGCCACTGGCGACGATGGTGTTCTGCTTCTGGCTGCTGCTCAACGATACCGTCACGGTCGGGCACGCGGTCATGGGCCTGGTGCTGGCCCTGTTGATCCCGCCATTCGCCGCGCGCCTGGACCGCGAGTTCGCCCGCATCGGCAGCCTGCGCAAGGTGCCGAAGATGGCACTGATCCTGCTGCTGGACATCGTCTACTCCAACGTCACCGTGGCCCTGCAGGTGCTCGGGCCCGAGCGCAGGATCACCCCCGGCTTCATCTGGCTGCCACTGGACATCCGCAACATCCACGGCATCGCCGCATTGACCAGCATCATCACCCTGACTCCCGGCACGGTATCGTCGGCGCTGTCCGAGGACCGGCGCTACCTGCTGGTGCACGTGCTCAACCTGTCCGATCCGGATGCGGTGATCGAACACATCAAGCGCCGTTACGAGAAACCACTCATGGAGATCTTCCCGTGACCCCCCAGGACCTGGTCGGCCATGCCGTCGTGGTGGCCATGCACGTGGTCGGCCTGGCCATGCTGCTGGCGTTGTACCGGCTGCTTAAGGGGCCATCGGTTCCCGACCGGATCCTGGCCCTGGACACCCTGTTCGTGGCCGCGATCGCCCAGTTGATGCTGTTCGGCATGCACCTGGACACGGCGGTGTACTTCGAGGCCGCGCTGATCATCGCCATGCTCGGCTTCGTCGGCACCGTGGTGCTGAGCAAGTACGTGCTGCGCCGGGACATCGTCGAATGAGCTGGGCCTTCGCCATCGTGCTGGTGCTGCTGCTGGCGGCCGGCTGCTTCTTCATCGTGGTCGGCTCGCTGGGCCTGGTGAAGCTGTCGGACTTCTTCAAACGGCTGCACGCGCCGACCAAGGCCAGCACCCTGGGCGTGGGCTGCGTGCTGCTGGCCTCGGTGGGCTATCACATCATCGGTGACAGCGATCCGCAGCCACGCGAACTGCTGATCACCGCCTTCCTGTTCATCACCGCGCCAGTCAGCGCGCACATGATGGCCAAGGCCGCGCTGTCGCTGCACATGGCCGAACGCCCGCCGCAGCCCGGTGCCGAAGACGTGTAGGAGCCCAGCTTGCGGGCGGCCCAGCCACGGCGGGCCCAAGGGTCACAGGAACAGCAGCAACTCCAGCGCCACCCAGGCCACGAACGCCAGGCACAGGATCGCGCCTTCCTGGCGGCTGACCTGGCGGTCGCTGCGCAGCAACGGGTAAACCAGCAGGACCAGCACCAACACCGCCGGCAGTTCGAACCTGACGAACGAGGCCGGCAGCGCCAGTGGCTGGAAGGCAGCCATGCCGCCGACGATCGCCAGCAGGTTGAACAGGCTCGAACCGATCACGTGACCGGCGACCATGTCACCACGCCCGCGGCGCGCGGCCGCGATCGCCCCGGCGACCTCCGGCAGCGCGGTGCCGATGGCCACCGGCAGCAGGCCCACCATCAGCGGGGTCATGCCCCAGGCCTGGCCCAGGCCGAGGCCACCGGACACCACCCAGCGCGCGCCGAAATACAGCAGCACCGCCGCGATCACGATGCGCAGCGCGTTCAGGCCCAGTCCGCCACGGGTGGCGGCGAAGGCGGCGATGTCGGCCTGCACCTGCTCGGCCTCACGTCGGCCGTGGCGCAGCAGGAACGCGGTGCTGGCCAGGAAACCCAGCAGCAACACCCCGCCCTCGATCCGGCTGATGTAGCCGTCCAGGCCGAACACGATCAGTGCCAGCGAGGCCACCGCCAGCAGTACCAGCAGGGGCACCAGCATCCGTGCGCGCAGCAGCAAGGGTGCGACCAGTGCGGCCACGCCCAGGGTCAGCCCGAGGTTGACGATGTTGCTGCCCACCGCATTGCCCAACGCCAGGTGCGTCTGTCCGTCACCGATCGCGCGCAGGTTCACCGCCAGCTCGGGCACCGAGGTACCGAAGGCCACCAGCAGCAGGCCAGCCGTGAACGGGCGGATGCCGAAATGCTGGGCCAGCCCGGAGGCACCCTTGACGATCGAGTCCCCACCCAGCGCCAACGCCAGCAACCCCAGCGCGAACAACCCCAGTGCCTCCACCATGTCGCCCGCTCCTCCCCCTGGCCTGCCCGGATTCTACGGCACGCGGAAGTTGCGCTGCAGGCCGGCCCAGCACTGCTGGTAGTCGCGCTGGCGGTGGGCCGCTTCCAGCGCCTGGGCCGTGGGCCGGATCACCGCACGGGTCTCGAACATGAAGGCCATGGTGTCGGTGATCACGTCCGGCTTCGACAGGTCGGCACTGGAGGCCTTGTCGAAGGTGGCCGCGTCCGGCCCGTGGCCGGTCATGCAGTTGTGGATCGAGCAGCCGCCGGGCACGAAGCCCTCGGCCTTGGCGTCGTACTGGCCATGCACCAGGCCCATGAACTCGCTGGCGATGTTGCGGTGGAACCACGGTGGACGGAAGGTGTCCTGGGCCACCAGCCAGCGCGGCGGGAAGATGGCGAAATCCAGGTTGCCCACCCCCGGGGTGTCGGTCGGCGAGGTCAGCACCAGGAAGATCGACGGATCCGGATGGTCGTAGCTGATCGAGCCGATGGTGTTGAAACGGCGCAGGTCGTAGCGGTACGGCACGTGGTTGCCGTGCCAGCCGACCACGTCCAGCGGGCTATGGCCGACATCGGCGCGCCACAGGTGGCCCTGGAACTTGGCGACCAGTTCGAAGTCGCCCTCCACGTCCTCCCAGGCCGCCACCGGGGTTTCGAAGTCGCGCGGGTTGGCCAGGCCGTTGGAACCGATCGGGCCCAGGTCCGGGATGCGCAGGAAGGCGCCGAAGTTCTCGCACACGTAGCCGCGCGACGGCCCATCGGGCAGCTCCACCCGGAAGCGGACCCCGCGCGGGATCACCGCGATCTGCTGCGGCTCCACTTCCAGCACACCCAGCTCGGTGGCGATGCGCAGCCGCCCCTGCTGCGGCACGATCAGCAGCTCACCGTCGGCGTCGTAGAAAAAACGTCCGGCCATCGAACGGTCGGCCGCGTACAGGTGCACGCCCACGCCCGTGCCCGAGGCCGGCGAGCCGTTGCCGCCCATCGTGTACAGGCCCTCGACGAAATCCGCACCACCCACGGGCATCGGCAGCGGATTCCAGCGCAGCTGGTCCGGGGTGACGGCGTGGCTGCCGAAATCGCTGTGCAGGTGCGGCTGGGCGAACGGCGAGAACGGCCCGTGCATGGCCGCCGGGCGGATCCGGTACAGCCAGCTGCGCCGGTTCTGTGCGCGCGGGGCGGTGAACGCGGTGCCGGACAGCTGCTCGGCGTAGAGCCCGTGCGCGACCTTCTGCGGCGAATTGCGCCCGACCGGCAGGGTGCCGGCCAGCGCTTCGCTGGCGAACTCGTTGCCGAATCCGGTCATGTAACGGATGTCATGGGTGTCATTCATCGCGATGGCCTGTTGGCCCCTCTCCCTTCGGGAGAGGGGTTGGGGAGAGGGTTCGGCGCATGCGTCGCGTTCCAGATCGCTTCAAGCACCGAATCGGTCTTCAGAAGTACATCGTTGTCCCAGAATCGCAGGATCTGGAACCCCTGCGACTTCAGATACATCGCTCTTGCAGCATCCACATCCTGCGAATGCTGCGAACCGTCGAGCTCAAGGATCAGTCTCTTCTCGACACAACAGAAATCGGCGATGCAAGGCGGAATCGGGTGTTGACGGCGGAACTTGAGGCCATCGAATCGGCCGGCCCTCAGGTATTGCCAGATCTTGTGTTCGGCATCCGTGGAGGCGGTGCGCATGTCGCGGGCGCGCTGCCGGGTCACGCTTGGCAATGGTGGTTTGACCGGTGTCACTTCGCCGAACCCTCTCCCCAACCCCTCTCCCTGAGGGAGAGGGGCTCAAAGCACGCCGCGTTTCATCTGGTCGCGCTCGATGCTCTCGAACAGGGCCTGGAAGTTGCCTTCGCCGAAGCCTTCGTTGCCCTTGCGCTGGATGATCTCGAAGAAGATCGGACCCAGTGCATTGCGGGTGAAGATCTGCAGCAGCTTGCGCTGGTGGGTCTCCGGGTCGGCGTCGATCAGGATCGCGTTGCGGCGCAGCCGCTCAACGTCCTCGCCGTGGTCGGGAATGCGCTGGTCGATGAAGTCGAAATACACGTCCGGGGTGTCGAGGAAATCCACGCCCTGCGCACGCATCGCCTCCACCGTGGCATAGATGTCGTCGGTGAAGCAGGCGATGTGCTGGATGCCCTCGCCGTGGTAGGCGTCCAGGTATTCGTTGATCTGCGACTTCGGATCGGACGATTCGTTGAGCGGGATGCGGACCATGCCATCGGGCGCGGTCATGGCCTTGGACAGCAGGCCGGTCTTGGCGCCCTTGATGTCGAAGTAGCGGATCTCGCGGAAGTTGAACAGGCGCTCGTAGTAGTCCGACCACTGCGCCATGTTGCCCTGGTAGAGGTTGTGGGTCAGGTGGTCGATGAAGGTCAGGCCGAAGCCCTTGGGCATCAGGTCCACGCCGGGCAGGTATTCGTAGTCCGGGTCGTGGATGGTGCCCTTGTCGTCGTAGCGGTCGACCAGGTACAGCATGCAGCCGCCGATGCCCTTGATCACCGGCGCGGCCACCGCCTTGCTCAACTCGTCCTTCGCGTCGAATGCCTCGGCGCCGTTCTTCAGCGCCTGCACCCGCACCCATTCGGCCAGCTTGCTGAAGCGGATGGCGAAGCCGCAGGCCGACGGGCCATGCTCGGCGGCAAAGCGCGCGGCGAACGAATCCGGATCCTCGTTGATCAGGAAGGTGCAGTCGCCCTGGCGCCAGGTGCTGATCGGACGGGTCTTGTGGCGGGCGACCTGGACGAAGCCGAGCTTGCGGAAATAGTCGCGCAGCGCCTGGGCCTGCCCGGGCGGGGCGGCGTATTCGACGAACTCGAAGCCGTCGATCCCCATCGGATTCTCGAACTGCTTCACGACCATGCCCGCGTCCGGGCCGGCCTGGGTATTGGAGGCTTGGGTATTGGGGGCTTGCGATTGCGCGCTCATGATGGCTTCCTGAACCTCCCCGACGGGGAAGTGCTGCTGATCGAGCCTCCCTTTATAGTTTCTAATGCAACCATGATCAAGGTGCCCCGCAACATGTCCACCCCGCCCATTCCCGCTGCCACCGCCGACACCGCCCCGGCCGACGCCCAGGACCACGCCCAGCTGATCCTGGAAAGCTTCATCCCCTACCGGTTGAGCGTGCTGTCCAACCGCATGAGCCAGACCATCGCCGGCCTCTACCAGAAGCGCTTTGGCCTGGCGGTGACCGAATGGCGGGTGATGGCCGTGCTCGGCCGCTTCCCCGGCCTGTCGGCCAACGAGGTCGCCGAGCGCACGGCGATGGACAAGGTCGCCGTCAGCCGCGCGGTGGCGCGGCTGCTGGAGCGCGACCTGATCCGGCGCGAGATCCACAGCGACGACCGCCGGCGTTCGGTGCTGGCGCTGTCGGAAGTGGGCTACTCGGTGTACGACGAGATCGTGCCCTTGGCCGAGGACTGCGAGCGGCGCCTGCTGGCCGCCCTGGAAGAAGGCGAACGCGCCACCCTGGCCCGGCTGCTGGACAAGCTCGCCGGCCCAGGCCTGGCGGCACTGCGCGAAGACGGCTGAAGCCAGCAACGAGAAGGGGCCCCGTGGGGCCCCTCCTTTTCGACCTGTGCCTGCGGCGCCCTTACTTGACCCCGTGCATCAGCCGGTTGACCAGCGGCGCCACCAGGAACAGCAGCACGCCCGAGCCGACCAGGGCATAGAAGCCGAAGGTGTAACCGGCGTGCGCCGACTCCACGGTCATGCCGCCCTCGCCGCTGACCCGCCCGGCGAAGATGCCGGCCAGGTTGTTGCCGATGGCGATCGACAGGAACCAGCAACCCATGGCCATGCCGCCCAGGCGCACCGGCGCCAGCTTGGTGGTCATCGACAGGCCAATGGGCGACAGGCACAGCTCGCCCACCGACTGGATCACGTACACCGCGAACAGCGTCCAGAACGGGATCTGGCCGGCATCGTTGACCATGCTCGACAGCGCCACCATCAGCAGCAGGAAGGCCAGGCCGTTGAAGATCAGGCCCAGGCCGAACTTGCGCGGGATGGACGGGTTGTTCTTGCCCAGCTTCACCCACATCCACGCCATCAAAGGCGCCAGGGTGATGATGGCCACCGAGTTGACCGACTGGAACCACTCCAGCGGGAAGGTCCAGTCGCCGAACTGGCGGTTGACGATCTGGTCGGCCAGGAAGGTGAACGAGCTGCCGGCCTGTTCGAAGAAGATCCAGAACATCACGTTGAACACGAAGATCACCAGCATCGCCAGCACCTTGTCGCGGGCGACCTTGCCTTCACGCACGCCCTCCACGACCAGCATCGCCGCCGGGATCACGAACAGCGCCATCAGGATCGCCTGCAGCGCGTTGGCGCTGATGGTCAGCAGGAAGTAGAACAGCGGCACGCCGATGGCCGCGCCGAGCACGGCGACCAGGCCGATCCGGCCCAGGCCCTCCTGCCCCGCTGCCGGCAGGCCGATGCCCTTGAGCTGGCTGCGGCCGGCCCAGAACCACACCAGGCTGATCACCATGCCGATGGCGGCGGCGATGAACACCCACTGGTAGTGCGGATCGTCGTTGCTGCCGAACACCTGGCGCGCCAACCAGCCGGTGATGACCGGGGCGATCATCGCGCCGATGTTGATGCCCATGTAGAAGATGGTGAAGCCGGCGTCACGACGCGCATCGCCCTGGAAGTAGAGCTTGCCCACCAGGGTGGAGATGATCGGCTTGAACAGGCCGTTGCCGACGATGATCGTGGCCAGGCCCAGCTTGAACATGGCCTCGGTGGGCGAAGCCAGCAGGAACAGGCCGACCGCCATGAATACCGCGCCGAGCAGGATCGAGCGCTGGAAGCCGATCATCTTGTCGGCCACGTAGCCGCCGAAGATCGCGCCGGCATAGACCAGGGCCAGGTAGGCGCCGTACAGCTCGCTGGCCGGCTTCTGCCCGGCCGCGTCGCCGCCGTGGAACTGGGCCACGATGTACAGCACCATCGCCCAGCGGATGCCATAGAAGGCAAACCGCTCCCAGAACTCGGACATGAACAGCATCCACAACGGACGCGGGTGGCCCATGACCTGGGCAAATTCGGGAATGGCAGGCGGCGGCGGGGCCGCGTCCCTGGCCTGGACGGCGTCGGCGCTCATGGAAGTCCTTCTGGTCTGGTTCTGGCTGGATTGCAGGGCGGGTCGCTGGCGGCCCGCTCCCCCGGAGTAGGCCGAGAATCACCGACGAGGCCGCGCGCGTCAATGCAGGCGGCGCGGAGACCGGCCCCACCCCGCCGGAATCCGGGCCTTTTGTTCAATGAGTTGCCGCCATCCACAGGGGGGCCGGCATCGCGCCCGGGCAACGTGCCCGCTGCGCCCCCACCTATCCCGGCCCGATATGGGTGCGCACCTCGAATAGTTCCGGGAAGAAGGTCAGCTCCAGCGCCGCCTTGAGGAAGCCCACCCCGCTGGAGCCGCCGGTGCCGCGCTTGAAACCGATGATCCGCATCACCGTGCGCATGTGCCGGAACCGCCACAGCTGGAACTGGCTTTCCAGATCCACCAGGTCCTCGCACAGCGCGTATTCGCGCCAGTAGCGGTCGGTGTCCTCGTAGATGCGTTCGAACACCGGCACCAGCGCCGGGTCGGACACGTGCGCCGGGGTCCAGTCGCGGTCCTGCGCCAGGTAGGCCTGCGGGATCGCATGGCCGAAGCGGGCCAGGTAGCGCAGGAACTCCTCGTACAGGCTGGGCTTCTCCAGCTCGGCACGCAGCACGGCCTGGCCGTCCGGGTCGTGGGCGAACACCTTGACCATGCCGGCGTTCTTGTTGCCGAGCAGGAACTCGATGGCCCGGTACTGCAGCGACTGGAAGCCCGAGGATGGCCCCAGCAGGTGGCGGAAACCCATGTACTCGGACGGGGTCAGGGTTTCCAGCACCGACCACTGTTCGGTCAACTGGCGCAGCACCTGCTTGCTGCGCGCCAGCACCTTCTGGCACTGCCACACCTGGTCGGCCTGGAGGAAGGCACGCGCGGCCTGCAGCTCGTGCATCAGCAGCTTCAGCCACAGCTCCGAGACCTGGTGCTGGACGATGAACAGCATCTCGTCGTGGTGCGGCGGATCGGACACCGGCAACTGCGCCGACAGCAGCCGCTCCAGCTGCAGGTAGCCGGCATAGGTCATGCGTCCGTGCAGGTCCGTATGGATGCCCGCTTCCAGGGGCCGCTGGTTGTTGTCGACGGTCATCACATTGCCGGTGGCGTGGGAGTGCGCCAGCGTAACCCAGCGCAACCGCGTGCGCTGCGAACGTGCGCAAGTGCACGGAATACAAGCGTTGTTGCGTTGCAGTGCGGTATTCACCATGCAGTTCCGTACCATATGCAACCATCCTGTACGACGCTACAGCTCCGGTGATGCACGTGATGAAACCCGCCGCCAGCTTCCAGATCGACTACCTGCAATACCTGGGCCCGGACGGCACGCCGGTGCGTGAATTCCCCGCCGCCCTGCGTGATCCGGCCGTGCTGCTGCCGCTGTTCAAGCGCATGCTCTACGTGCGCCACTTCGACACCAAGGCCATCGCCCTGCAGCGCACCGGCAAGCTGGGCACCTATGCGCCGTGCCTGGGCCACGAGGCCACCCACGTCGGCATCGGCGCGGCCATGGCGCCAGACGACGTCTACGCGCCCAGCTACCGCGAGTACGGCATCCTGTTCGAACGCGGCGTGCAGCCGCGCGAGGTGCTGCTGTACTGGGGCGGCGACGAGCGCGGCAACGATTTCCAGCAGGGCGCCGCGCGCCACGACTTCCCGTTCTGCGTGCCGATCTCCACCCAGTGCCTGCACGCGGCCGGCGCGGCGCTGGCGTTCAAATTGCGCGGCGAGCCCAACGTGGCGGTGGCCACCTGCGGCGACGGCGGCACCTCCAAGACCGATTTCTACGCCGCGCTGAACTCGGCCGGCGCCTACGACCTGCCGCTGGTGCTGGGCGTGGTCAACAACGGCTGGGCGATCTCGGTGCCGCGCTCGGCCCAGACCGGTGCCCGGACCCTGGCGCAGAAGGGCATTGCCGGTGGCCTGTTCTGCCTGCAGGTGGACGGCAACGACCTGGTCGCGGTGCTGGAAGCCATGCGCATCGCCACCGAGCGGGCGCGCAAGGGCGAAGGCGGCAGCGTGCTGGAATTCATGACCTATCGCCTGTCCGACCACACCACCGCCGACGACGCGCGCCGCTACCGCGACGATGACCAGGTCCAGGCCGCGTGGAAGGAGGAACCCCTGCTGCGCCTGCGCACCTGGCTGACCGCCCAGGGCGTCTGGAGCGAAGCGGAGGAAGCGGCGTGGAAGACCGAGTGCGAGCGCCTGATCGCGATCGAGGTCGACGCCTACCTGGCCACGCCGGCACCGCCGGTGGAGGCGATGTTCGACTATCTGTACGCCGATCCGCCGCCGGAACTGCTGGCCCAGCGCGCCGAGGTGATGGCGCGGGAGCAGCGCCATGGATGAGGCCCGCCATGAGAACGACCCGCATGCGATCGCCGGTGAAGCCGGCAGCGTCGATCCGGCGCGCACCCCCGTCCGTGGAGCACAGCCGATGACCGCCACGCCCGTCGCCGCCCCCATCACCCTGATCGAAGCCATCACCCAGGCCCTGGCCTGGGAACTGCAGCACGACCCGGCGGTGCTGGTGCTGGGCGAGGACGTGGGCGTGAACGGCGGCGTGTTCCGCGCCACCGCCGGCCTGCAGCAGCGCTTCGGCGCCCAGCGCGTGCTCGACACCCCGCTGGACGAGACCACCATCGCCGGCCTGTCGGTCGGCCTGGCCGCGCAGGGCATGAAGCCGGTGGCCGAGGCCCAGTTCGACGGCTTCGTCTACCCGATGGTCGATCACCTGGTCTGCCACGCCGCACGCCTGCGCAACCGCACCCGCGGCCGCCTGCACTGCCCGCTGGTGCTGCGCGTGCCCTGGGGCGGCGGCATCCGCGCACCCGAGCACCACAGCGAGGCCAACGAAGCGATCTTCACCAACGTGCCCGGCCTGCGCGTGGTGCTGCCGTCCTCGCCGCAGCGCGCCTACGGCCTGCTGCTGGCGGCGATACGCGATCCGGATCCGGTGATCTACATGGAGCCCAAGCGCATCTACCGCCAGTACAAGGAAATGGTGGTCGATGACGGCGAAGCGCTGCCGCTGGACGTGTGCTTCGTCCTGCGCGACGGCACCGACGTAACCCTGGTGGCCTGGGGCGCGCAGGTGAAGGAGGCACTGGAAGCGGCCGACGTACTGGCGGCCGAAGGCATCAGCGCCGAGGTCATCGACGTGGCCACCCTGCGCCCGCTGGATTTCGACACCATCGCCGAATCGGTCTCGCGCACCGGCCGCTGCGTGATCGTGCAGGAGGCCCCGCGCACGGCCGGCTTCGGTGCCGAGATCGCCGCGCGCCTGGCCGAGCACTCGATGTACGACCTGCTCGCCCCGGTTGAACGGGTCACCGGCTATGACACCCACATCCCGCTGTTCCGGCTGGAAATGAAGTACCTGCCCAGCGTGGATCGGGTCGTGGCCGCAGCCCGGCGCGCGATGGCGCACGACTGAGCCGCCGAAGGCGCGCCATCGCGTGCGCCGACCTTCCGTTTTCCCCCGGCCAGGCGCCCGCGCCGGCCCGCAACAACTGCCAGGAATCGCTGCATGAGCCAGAGCAAGACCTTCCACCTGCCCGACCTGGGCGAGGGACTGCCCGACGCGACCATCGTGGAGTGGTTCGTCAAGGTCGGCGACAGCATCGGCCTGGACGAACCGCTGGTGTCGATGGAAACGGCCAAGGCGGTGGTCGAGGTGCCCTCGCCGGTCTCGGGCAAGGTGCTGCAACTGGCCGGCGACGCCGGTGCGGTGATCGTGACCGGGGCGATGCTGGCGGTGTTCGAACCCGATCCGGCCCGGCCGCAGCGCGCCGAAGGCCACGACACCGGGCACAGCCATGGCGGCGGTGGCGGACACGCGGCGGCCGCGGCGGCAGTGGTGCAGCCGGTGGCCGCGGCACCCGTCGCAGCCACCGCAGCGGCCGATGCCGGAGGAGAACGCGACGACGCCGGCACCGTGGTCGGCGCGATGCAAAGTTCGAATGCGGTGCACAACGAGCAGGCCGTCTCGGTCGGCGGAGTGAAGGCGATGCCGGCGGTGCGCGCGCTGGCGAAGAAGCTGGGTGTGGACCTGGTCCGGGTGCGCGCCAGCGGTGCCGACGGCACCGTCAGCCTGGCCGACGTGAAGCAGGCCGCCGCCGACCCCGCCGCTCTGCTCCCCTCTCCCTCCGGGAGAGGGGCCGGGGGTGAGGGTGCGGGCGCCAGTACTGCCACCGGATCCCGCACTGCCTCCGCCGTACCCTCACCCCAACCCCTCTCTCACCAGGAGAGGGGCTCAGAGCGCACGCCAATGTCCGCCGCCGGCAAACCCATGCGCACCCGCCCGCCGGGCGCCGCTGCCGCGGCCGATGCCGTCGCCAGCGGCCAGCCCGAACAACTCAAGGGCGTGCGCCGCAACATGGCCCGGGTCATGGCCGACGCGCATGCCAAGGTGGTGCCCACCACCCTGGTCGACGACGCCGACCTGCACGCCTGGATCGGCAAGCAGGACATCACCGCGCGCCTGATCCGCGCCATCGTCACCGCCTGCAGGACGGTGCCGGCGCTGAACGCCTGGTTCGACGGCGAAGCGCTGGCGGTCACCCGCCACCCGCAGGTGGACGTGGGCATCGCGGTGGACACCGACGACGGCCTGTTCGTGCCGGCGCTGCGCAACGCCGACATGCTCGACGCGCGCGGCATCCGCGAAGGCATCAACCGTCTGCGCATGCAGGTCGAGGATCGCTCGCTGCCGGCCAGCGAGCTGTCGGGCTACACCATCTCGCTGTCCAACTTCGGCATGTTCGCCGGCCGCTACGCCACCCCGGTGGTGGTGCCGCCGTGCGTGGCCATCGTCGGCGCCGGCAAGCTCAGCCATGACGTGGTCGCGGTGATCGGCGGCATCGAGGTGCACCGCCGCCTGCCGATCTCGCTGACCTTCGACCACCGCGCCGCCACCGGCGGCGAAGCCGCCCGCTTCCTCAAGGCGCTGCTGGACGACATGGCCCTGCCGTTGTAGGGGCTGGGGGAACCGGAGTTCCGTCCGTGGAAACCCGCCCGCGGCATGATCAAGTCAGCTCCGCACGAATCGCGAGTGATCCGGAAACTCGCCCAATGCATCGCGCCATGGGCCTGACGGTCACAGTTCCTCCAGAAAAGTCCCAGCCGATGCCACGCAGTTGTCGAAATCCGGCGTGTAGTCCAGGGTGGCGATGGCAGCGAACGCCGTCTTCAGGGTGGGATGCGGATTGCGGATCTGTTCGAGGAATGCCTGCCGGTGGCGGATCAGGAACGGACTGGCCACCTTCAGTTGCGCGGGCTCGCGTTCGACCACCAGGGCCAGGTCGAACAGGTCGCGCGCGGTCACCCGGTCGCCGCGGTGGAACATCTTCTTGGCGATGATTTCCGCAGCGGTTTCCACGCGGATGGCGTGGCCGTCGATCTCCCATGTTTCCCAGGCATCGCCCAGCAGGTTGGGAGAGGCAACGAAATCCACTTCGCCTTCCTCGAACTGCAGCTTGACCCAGGCGCTGGGCTGCTCGGTGTAGTCCGCCGTCATGTCCGCCGCCACATTGTTCAAGCGCGGGGTGACGAAGCCCAGGTACTGCGGATCGGACACGAAGATGTCGATGTCCTTGCTCAGCCGGTGACGGTGGCGAAACATCAGCACGGTGCCGCCGCCCAGCGTCCAGAAGGGATCGGCGATCCCGCCATGCACGCGGATCTCGTCAATCAAGGTGAGCGCGCGCGGCAGCAGTGCCCGCCATGCGCCGCCGGGTAGCGCGCCGGTCACGCCCACACGTCCCGGCGGTGGGCGGACAGCGACTTGGCCAGCTGGGCCACGTTGCGCCACACCTTGCGCGGGGGAACATGTGCGTCGGCAGCCGCTTCCTCCACGGCCATCACCACCATCGACAGCGGGGCCTCGTCCAGCAGGTGGGTCAGGTGCGGGGCATACGGCGCTGGCACATCACCACTGACCAGCATCCGGGCCAGGACGTCCGGCCGCAGTTCGCGGGCATAGCTGACATTCGCATTGCGGGCCGCCATCCGCAGGCCATGCTTCTTGCGGCGGTTCTCGGTGGTGGGCACCGGGGCATCCAGGCCGAGCACGGCCAGTACCTGCCCGGCGCGGTTCACGCCCAGGTCATTCAGGCTGCCGTTCTCCAGCCCCACCAGGGTCTGCCTCGACAGGCCGCTCAGGTGTGCCAGCTGGCCTTGCGACAAGCCAAGTTCCTCGCGGCGAGCGCGGACAGCGGTGCCGATGTCGATCAGGTTCATGGAGATATTGTCCAATATTTTGGACACAAATGAAAGGAGTCTCATTACCGCGCTCGGAGCATGGGAGCAGCGTCGCCCGCAAGCTGGGCTCCTACACGCGGCGACCGCGGTCCAGCCAGATTTCCAGGCCCTGGGCGTTGAGTTCGATGTCCATCTCCAGCAGCTGCAGCACGGCCGCGTCGTCGAGCGCACAGCCGTGCGCCTGGGCGCGTTCGAGGTAGTAGCCCGACAGGGCCGCCACCAGCTCGCGATGCCGGTCCGGGCCACCGTCGCAGGCCTGGGCCAGGGAGACCATCGCATCGACCTGCTCGTGCAGTTCGGCCGCCAGCCTTGGCACGTCTTCCACCCGGCCGAAGTGGGTCAGGTACATGGCCTGCGGCGCCTGGGCCAGCATCCGCGCGATCGAGGCCTGCAACGCTTCCGGTTCGAACTGCACCGGTGAGGAGGTGGGCAGGATGAAAGGACCGTTGGCGCTGTCCAGTTCACGATAGGACAGGCCGAAGGTGTCGCCGGTGAACCAGCTGCGGCTGCGCGCATCCCACACGCACAGGTGGTGGCGCGCATGGCCGGGGGTATCGATGCACAGCAGCGGGCGCCCGGCCAGGTCGACCTGGTGGCCGTCTTCGGCCACCACCACGCGCTGCGCCGGCACCGGCACCAGTTGACCGTAGTGCTGGGCAAACACTTCCTCACCGTAGACGCCGATGGCGCCGGCGGCCAGCCGTGCCGGATCGATCAGATGCGGCGCGGCGCGCGGATGGGCGACCAGGCGTGCATTGGGCAGGTGCTGCATCAGGGTGCCGGCGCCGCCGGCGTGGTCCAGGTGGGCGTGGG
>JAGOWL010000100.1 GCA_018060215.1 Pseudoxanthomonas sp. | reverse complement strand
TGGCGGGCGTTTTCGAAATTACCGGTGGCCTTCATCGATCCACCTCACCGAACACGAGATCATAGGTACCGATCATGGCCACGACGTCGGCCAGCATGTGGCCGCGCACGATCTCGTCCATCGAGGACAGGTGCGCGAAACCGGGGGCGCGCAGGTGCACGCGGAACGGCTTGTTGGCGCCGTCGGAAACCAGGTAGCAGCCGAACTCGCCCTTGGGCGCCTCGACCGCGGCATAGGTCTCGCCTGCCGGCACGCAATAGCCCTCGGAGAACAGCTTGAAGTGGTGGATCAGGGCTTCCATGTCGCCCTTCATCTCCTCCCGCTTCGGGGGGGCGACCTTGTAGTTGGCGACGATGACCGGGCCGGGGTTGGCCTTGAGCCAGGCCACGCACTGGGCAATGATCCGGTTGGACTGGCGCATCTCGGCCACCCGCACCAGGTAGCGGTCGTAGCAGTCGCCCTCCTTGCCCACCGGGATGTCGAAATCCACCGCGTCGTACTTGGCGTAGGGCTGCTTCTTGCGCAGGTCCCAGGCGATGCCCGAGCCGCGCAGCATCGCGCCGGTCATGCCCCAGGCCAGGGCCTGCTCGGGGGTGACCACGCCGATGCCGACGGTGCGCTGCTTCCAGATCCGGTTGTCGGTCAGCAGGGTCTCGTACTCGTCCACCCGCCCCGGGAACTGGCGGGTGAAGTTTTCCAGGTAGTCCAGCAGCGAACCCTCGCGCGCCTCGTTGAAGCGCTTGAGCTTGGCCCCCTTGCGCCACGGCGACTCGCGGTACTTGGGCATGCGGTCGGGCAGGTCGCGGTAGACGCCACCGGGGCGGTAGTAGGTCGCATGCATGCGCGCACCACTGACCGCCTCGTAGCAGTCCATCAGGTCCTCGCGCTCGCGGAAGGCGTACAGCATCACCGCCATCGCGCCCAGGTCCAGGCCGTTGGAACCGATCCACATCAGGTGGTTCAGGATCCGGGTGATCTCGTCGAACAGGGTGCGGATGTACTGCGCCCGCTCGGGCACCTCGATCCCCATCAGGTTCTCGATCGCGCGCACGTAGGCGTGCTCGTTGCACATCATCGACACATAGTCCAACCGGTCCATGTAGCCGATCGACTGGTTGAACGGCTTGGACTCGGCCAGCTTCTCGGTACCGCGGTGGAGCAGGCCCACGTGCGGGTCGGCACGGACGATGGTCTCGCCGTCCATCTCCAGGATCAGGCGCAACACGCCATGGGCGGCCGGGTGCTGCGGGCCGAAGTTCATGGTGTAGTTGCGGATCTCCTGCCGCAACTCGCCCGGGTTGCTGGCCAGGCCACGGTGGGCCTGGCCGATGCTGGTGTCGGGCGCGATCGATTCGCTGTGCATCGGGGTGTTCACCGGGTGGCCTCCCCTTGCGCCGCTTCGCCGGCGGAGGTCTGGTAGCGGGCATCATCGCGGATCACCCGTGGCACGCCCACGCGCGGCTCCACCGAGGTGACCGGCTCGTACACCACGCGCTTGCGCTCGGCGTCGTAACGCACTTCCACGTTGCCGATCAGGGGGAAATCCTTGCGGAACGGATGACCGACGAAACCGTAGTCGGTCAACAGCCGGCGCAGGTCGGGGTGACCTTCGAAGATGATGCCGAACAGGTCGAAGGCCTCGCGCTCGAACCAGTTGGCGCCGGCCCAGATGCCGGTCACCGACGGCACCACCGGCAGCGCATCGTCGACGGCGAAGCAGCGCACGCGCAAACGGCGGTTGTTGGCGTAGGAGAGCAGGTGCAGGACCGCGGCGAAGCGGCGCTGCGGCACCGCCACCGACACGATGCCGCCGTCGTGTTCCTGGCTCGGGGACTCGCCCCAGGCGAAGCGACCGGTACCCTTGCCTTCCACGCCTCGGCTGAAACCGCCGGAGGACACCCCATCGGTGTCCCACTCGTCGCTGCCGTAGCCCATGTAGTCGATGCCGCTGACCGCGGTCAGCTGCTCGAACCCGAACTCGTCGCGCAACGCCTGGCAGGTCGCCAGCCACTGGCCGGCGTCGACTTCCAGGGTGGTTTCGCCACGGGGTTCGACCACGGTCACCTGCGCGGCCGGGAAGCGGTCGCGCAATCGCTGGGCGAAGGAGGCAGTTGGCTCGGCCATGGGGCTTGGCGTATTCCGGAAGGGGCGTGGGGGTTCAGCGGTCGATCGTGTTGGTCCTGGCCACGGTCTGCGTGCGCCAGATCTTCTTCTGCAGCTGCAGGATGCCGTACACCAGGGCCTCGGACGTGGGCGGGCAGCCGGGGACGTACACGTCCACCGGCACGATCCGGTCGCAGCCGCGCACCACCGAGTAGGAGTAGTGGTAGTAGCCGCCACCGTTGGCGCAGCTGCCCATCGAGATCACCCACTTCGGGTCGGGCATCTGGTCGTAGACCTTGCGCAGCGCCGGGGCCATCTTGTTGCACAGGGTGCCGGCCACGATCATCACGTCGGACTGGCGCGGCGACGGGCGGAACACCACGCCATAGCGGTCCAGGTCGATCCGCGCCGCACCGGCGTGCATCATCTCCACCGCGCAGCAGGCCAGGCCGAAGGTCATCGGCCACATCGAGCCGGTGCGCGCCCAGTTGACCAGGGCGTCGACGCTGGTGGTGACGTAGCCCTTCTCCAGCAGCGGGTTGTCGCCTTCCGGGCGCAGGATGTCGTCCACCCGCCCTTCCGGGATCGGGTTGGTCATCAGCCGATCGATGGTCTGGATCACTCCCATTCCAGCGCTCCCTTCTTCCACACGTAGATGAAGCCGAGGAACAGCATGCCCACGAACAGGCCCATGGTGACCAGCGCGCGCGGCCCCAGCTCCTGGAACACGAGGGTCCACGGCACGATGAAGATGATTTCCAGGTCGAAGACGATGAACTGGATGGCGATCAGGTAGTAGCGCACGTCGAACTTCATGCGCGCGTCCTCGAAGGCCTCGAAGCCGCACTCGTAGGGCGAGAGCTTCTCCAGGGTCGGACGACGCGGCCCGAGCAGGTTGCCGATCAGGATCAGCGCGATGCCGATGCCGGTGGCGACGATCAGGAACAACAGGTTCGGCAGGTATTGGGCCAGCACGTGCGGTTCTCTCTTGCCTCTGCCCGGCGCGCCGGGCTTGGGTCGGTTCCCGCGGGGGCCACGGGAGGCCGGTTGATTCTGCGCCTTCGCAGCGCGCGTGGGCCGGCTGGCGATGCCGCGGACGCCGCGCTTGCCACCGGTGTCCGCCGCGTCGTCGCACAGCAGCGGAATTGTAGCGGTTGCCCGGTTGGGGAGTAAACGCTTGCGGCGTGGACAAAAACCTGATCCCACGAAAAAGCCCGCATCGCGCGGGCCTGGAATCCGGACCGGGGCCGGGATCGGCCGACCCCGGTTTCGCGCCTGCCGGCGCGCGGCAGCCCGTGCCGCCTGTGTTGCTTGGTGCCCAAGAGGGGACTCGAACCCCTACGACTTGCGTCGCTACCACCTCAAGGTAGTGCGTCTACCAATTCCGCCACCTGGGCTTGAAACTGTGCGCCGGCTTCACGGCGCGGCGCATTGTACGCCTTACTGCGCGGGTGGCGCCGTCCCGGCCGGAGCCGGCTGCGGGGCCGGGACGGCGGCCGGGTCGGCCGGTGCGGGCACGCTGCTGGCGGGGGCGGCGGCCGGGATCTCGCCACCTGCCGGCGCGGCGGGCGGCAGGGCCTGCATCTCGCCCGGGGCCGGAGCGCCCGGCTGCGACACCGGCAGCACCTGGCCCATCAGGCCGGCATCGGGCCCGGCGACCGGGCGGGCGCTGTGGGTCGCATACCAGGCCATGAACAGGCTGATGCCGAAGAACACCACCGCCAGCCACTTGGTGCTCTTGGACAGGAAGTTGGACGCGCCGCGGGCACCGAACACGGTCCCGGAGGCACCGGCCCCGAAACCGGAGCCGGCGGCGGCACCGGCACCGCGCTGGAGCAGGATCAGCGCGATCATCGCGATCGACACCAGCACGTACACCACGTTGAGGATCAGCATCAGCATCGTTGGGTCTACTCGACTCGTCTTTATGTCGTCTTTCAGTTCGCCTGGGCGGCTGCGGCCCGGGCGATGGCCAGGAAATCCGCGGCCACCAGCGAGGCTCCGCCGATCAACCCGCCATCCACGTCCAGCTGCGCGAACAGGGCGCCGGCGTTGTCGGGCTTCACGCTGCCGCCGTACAGGATCGGCAGGGAATCGGCAATTCTAGCATCGTGTCCGGCAATCTGGCGACGGATGAAGGCATGCATGTCCTGGGCCTGCTCCGGGGAGGCGGTGCGGCCGGTGCCGATCGCCCAGACCGGCTCGTAGGCCACCACCGCCGTGGCCAGGCCCCCTGCCCCGACCCGATCCAGCACCGGCTGCAGCTGGGCCGCCACGGTGGCCTGCGCCTGGCCGGCATCGCGCTGGGCCAGGCCCTCGCCGACGCACAGCACCGGGACCAGCCCGGCCTGCAGGGCCGCCTGCAGCTTCCGGGCGACCAGTTCGCTGTCTTCGCCGTGGTACTGGCGCCGCTCCGAATGCCCGACCAGCACGTAGCGGGCCCCGGCCTCGGCCAGCATGGACGCCGCGACCTCGCCGGTCCAGGCGCCCTGCTGGTGGCTGCTGACGTCCTGGGCCCCGAACGCCAGCGGGCCGCCGCCGAAGCCGGCCACCAGTTCGCCCAGGTACGGCAGCGGCGGCAACACCACCAGTTCCACCCCGGGCGGCGGCGGCTCGGCCGCGATCGCGCCGACCAGCCCGGTGGCGAAGGCACGCGACCCGTGCAGTTTCCAGTTGCCCGCCACGATCGTCTTGCGCATGCCTTGTCCTCGCCTGTGTCGATGTGCGCCACAGGATACCCGTGGCCGCAGGGCCCGCGCCCGCCCGGCGCCGGCGGCCGTGCTACTTGAGCTTGATCTCGCGCAGGCGCTCTTCCAGGTAGCCCTGGGCGGAGATCGCCTGCGGATAGCGGCTGGGGTTGTCGGCGGTCACGCACGAAGGCAGCACGTCGATCATGAAGTCCGGGTTGGGGTGCAGGAAGAACGGCACCGAATAGCGCGGCTGCCGCGCCAGCTCGCCCGGCGGGTTGACCACCCGGTGGGTGGTGGAGGGATACACGTGGTTGGTCAACCGCTGCAGCATGTCGCCGATGTTGACCACGATGGTGTCGGCGTCGGAGGTGAACGGCACCCACTGCCCCTGCTTGGACAGCACCTCCAGACCGGCGGCACTGGCGCCCACCAGCAGGGTGATCAGGTTGATGTCCTCGTGGGCGCCGGCGCGTACGTTGGGGATGTTGTCGGCGGTGATCGGCGGATAGTGGATCGGGCGCAGGATCGAGTTGCCGAAGTCGGTCTTGTCGGCGAACCAGTGCTCGTCCAGGCCGATGTGCAGGGCCAGCGCCGACAGGACCTGCGAACCCAGCGCGTCCAACGCCTGGTACAGGCCGTAGCCGTGCTCGCGGAAACCGGGCACCTCGGCCGGCCACTGGTTGGGCGGCATCGAGTCGCGGTAGGGCGAATCGTCGGGGATTTCCCGCCCGATGTGCCAGAACTCCTTGAGGTCGAAGTGCTTCGAATCCTTGGCCGTCTCCACCCCGAACGGGGTGTAGCCGCGCGCGCCGCCGCCACCGGCAACGTGGTACTGCCTCTTCACCTGCTCGGGCAGGGCGAAGAAGCGCTTGAACGCGTCGTAGGCCGCGTCGATGCCGGCCTGCGGGATACCGTGGTTGCGGATCCCGGCAAAGCCCCATTGGCGGTAGGCGGCGCCGAGCTCGGCGACGAAGGCCGTGCGGTCACTGCTGCTGGACGGCGCGGTGAAACGCCGGATGTCCAGGGTGGGAATGGCTGAGGCCATGGCGACTGCTCCGAAATCCGCTGACGGGGAATGGGGGTGTGGCGCATTCGAGCATGCCTGGCGCCGGCGCCTCTTGATCCTGGTCAGGCCGCGGCCTGGCGCACCGCGGCCGACAGCTGCTCCAGCGTGCCCTGCATCAGGCCGGCCTCGTCGGCCTCGACCGTGACCCGCACCACCGGCTCGGTGCCGGAGGGGCGCAGGAAGGCGCGGCCCCTGCCCTGCACGGCGGCCTGGGCGGCCTGCAGCGCACTGCGCACGCCATCGGCCTCGACGATGGCCCTGGCCGAGGCCCCCTCCAGGCGAACGTTGACCGTCTTCTGCGGCAGCATCGCCAGCCCGGCCACGGCCTGGCGCAGGCTCTGCCCGCCACGGCGCAGGGCATCGAGCACCTGCAGCGCGGCGACGATGCCGTCGCCGGTGCTGGCCCGGTCCAGGCACAGCAGGTGGCCGGAGGCCTCGCCGCCGAGCACGCCATCGCCCTCGACCAGTGCCTGGTGCACGTAGCGGTCACCGACGCTGGCGCGCTGGAAAGCGATCCCGGCCGCGGCCAGCGCCTGCTCCAGCCCGTAGTTGGTCATCAGGGTGCCGACCACCGGCCCGCGCAGGCGCCCGCTGGCCTGCCAGTCGCGGGCCAGCACGTACACCAGGCCATCACCGTCCACCGGCGTGCCTTGGTCGTCGGTCATCAGCACCCGGTCGCCGTCGCCGTCGAAGGCGATGCCCAGGTCGGCGCCGGTCTGGCGCACCTTGGCCGCCAGGTTGTCCAGGTGCATGGAGCCGACCCCGGCATTGATGTTCAGGCCGTCGGGGCTGGCGCCGATCGCGGTGACCTGCGCGCCCAGTTCGGAGAACAGCAGCGGGGCGATGTGGTAGGTGGCGCCGTGGGCGCAGTCGAGCACGACCTTGAGTCCGCGCAGGTCGAAGTCGCGCGGCACGCTGGCCTTGCAGAACTCGATGTAGCGGCCGACCGCGTCGCGGCCGCGCACGGCCTTGCCCAGGCGCTCGGATTCGACCGTGGCGAACTCGCCGTCCAGCGCCGCCTCGATCGCCAGTTCGGTGGCGTCGTCCAGCTTCTCGCCATGGGCGGAGAAGAACTTGATGCCGTTGTCGTGGTGCGGATTGTGCGAGGCGCTGATCACGATCCCGGCGTCAGCGCCCAGAGTGCGGGTCAGGAAGGCCACCGCCGGGGTCGGCATCGGCCCGAGCATCTGCACGTCCACCCCGGCAGCCACCAGGCCTGCTTCCAGCGCCGCTTCGAACATGTAGCCGGAGATGCGGGTGTCCTTGCCGATCACCACGCTGCGCCGGCCCGGTTGCTGCGCGGCCAGCACCCGGCCCAGGGCATTGCCCAGACGCAGGACGAAATCGGCCGAAATCGGCCCCTGCCCGACCCGGCCGCGAATGCCGTCGGTCCCGAACCAGCGCCGTGGCCCGCTCATGCCGCCTGCACCGTCTGGTCCTCTTCCAGCCGCGGCTGGCCGGTCAGGATCCCCAGCACGTCGGCCAGGTGGTCGCGCAGGTCGCGGCGGTCGCAGATCTGGTCGATGGCACCGTGTTCGAGCAGGAACTCCGAGCGCTGGAACCCTTCCGGCAGCTTCTCGCGCACGGTCTGCTCGATCACCCGCGGGCCGGCAAAACCGATCAGGGCCTCCGGTTCGGCGATGTTGAGGTCGCCGAGCATGGCGAAGGAGGCCGACACTCCGCCGGTGGTCGGGTGCGAGAGCACCGAGATGTAGGGCAGCCCGGCCGCCCGCAGCCGGCCCAGGGCCGCCGAGGTCTTGGCCATCTGCATCAGCGAGAACAGGCTCTCCTGCATGCGCGCGCCGCCACTGGCGGAGATGTTGACGAACGGGGCGCCGATCTCCAGCGCCCGTTCGGCGGCCAGGGTGAACTTCTCGCCCACCACCGAACCCATCGAGCCGCCCATGTAGGCGAAGTCGAAGGAACTGGCCACCAGCGGCCGGCCCTTGAGCAGGCCCTGCATGGCCACCATCGCGTCGTACTCGCCGGTGGCCTTCTGGGTCGACTTGATCCGGTCGGCGTAGCGCTTGGAATCACGGAACTTGAGCACGTCGGTGGGCGCCAGCACCGCGGCGATCTCCCGGGTGCTGCCCGGATCGAGCAGCGAGGCCAGGCGGGCGCGGGCGCGGATGGCCATGTGGAAGTCGCACTTGGGGCAGACCTCCAGGTTCTCCTCCAGCTCCGGGCGGTACAGGACCGCGCCACAGCGGTCGCACTTCTCCCACAGCCCCTCGGGGACGCTGCGCTTGCGGTTGGCGGCATTCTCTGTGCGGATGCCGGAGGGCATCAATTTGCTGAGCCAGCTCATTCGGGGCGGGGCTTCCATCGGGGGGCCGTTGCCGGCCGGAAAAGGTCGACAGTCTAGCCCACGGCACCGGCGGCGGCGGAGCGGGCGCGATATGCCGTACGATTGCGTACGGAGACCCCGACCCCCACCTGCCCGACATGAAGCCCTCGACCCTGCGCCACGGCCTGAACCTGTGGCCGCCGTTCCTGTTCACCGGCATCCACGTCACCGACATCTCGCCCGACTGGTGCCATGCCCGGGTCGAACTGCGGATGCGGCCCTGGAACCGCAACTACCTGCGCACCCACTTCGGCGGCAGCCTGTTCGCCATGACCGACCCGTTCTGGATGCTGCTGCTGATGCACCGGCTGGGCAAGGACTACTACGTCTGGGACCAGTCCGGGTCGA
>JAGOWL010000099.1 GCA_018060215.1 Pseudoxanthomonas sp. | reverse complement strand
CTGACCGCATCCTCCTGGCCGATGCCGCGCGAGCGGCAGTAGAACAGCTGGTCGTCGCTGATCTTGGAGGTGGTGGCCTCGTGCTCGACGGTGGCACCCGGGTTCTTCACTTCGATGTAGGGGAAGGTATGGGCGCCGCACTGCTTGCCGATCAGAAGGCTGTCGCACTGGGTGTAGTTGCGCGCGCCATCGGCATTGCGGTCGACCTTGACCAGGCCGCGGTAGGTGTTCTGGCCGCGTCCGGCGCTGATGCCCTTGGACACGATCTTGGACTTGGTGCGCTTGCCGATGTGGATCATCTTGGTGCCGGTATCGGCCTGCTGGCGGTGGTGGGTCAGGGCCACCGAGTGGAACTCGCCCACCGAGTCGTCGCCCAGCAGCACGCAGGACGGGTACTTCCAGGTGATCGCCGAGCCGGTCTCGACCTGGGTCCAGGTGACCTTGCTGCGCGCGCCACGGCACTCGGCGCGCTTGGTGACGAAGTTGTAGATGCCACCGACGCCGTTCTCGTCGCCCGGGTACCAGTTCTGCACGGTGGAGTACTTGATTTCGGCGTCATCGAGCACGACCAGCTCCACCACCGCCGCGTGCAGCTGGTTCTCGTCGCGCATCGGTGCGGTGCAGCCTTCCAGGTAGGACACGTGGCTGCCGGCCTCGGCGATGATCAGGGTGCGCTCGAACTGGCCGGTATGGCCGGCGTTGATCCGGAAGTAGGTGCTCAGCTCCATCGGGCAGCGCACCCCTTCCGGAATGAACACGAAGCTGCCATCGGAGAACACCGCCGAGTTCAGCGCGGCGAAGTAGTTGTCGCCGTGCGGGACCACGCTGCCCAGGTATTGCTTCACCAGCTCCGGGTGCTCGCGGATGGCCTCGGACATCGAGCAGAAGATGATGCCCTTCTCGGCCAGCTCCTTGCGGAAGGTGGTGCCCACGGAGACCGAGTCGAACACCGCGTCCACCGCCACCCCGGCCAGCTTGGCGCGCTCGTGCAGCGGCACGCCGAGCTTGTCGTAGGTGTCCAGCAGTTCCTTGGGCACTTCGTCCAGCGAGGCGTACTTGGGGCCCTTGGGCGCGGAGTAGTAGCTGATGGCCTGGAAATCGATTGGCGCGATCTGCAGCTTGGCCCAGTGCGGCACCGGCATGGTCAGCCAGCGCCGGTAGGCGGCCAGCCGCCAGTCGGTCATCCACTCCGGCTCCTCCTTCCTGGCCGACAGGGCGCGGATGGTGTCCTCGTCCAGGCCCGGTGGCAGTGAATCGGATTCGATCTCGGTGACGAAGCCGGCATCGTAGCGGCGGCCCAGGCGCTCGAGGATCTGCGCGTTCTGCGGCGGCGTTTGCGCGGCGGTGCTGGTGGCGGTTTCGGTGGCCATGGGCTGCCTGTGGGATCAGCTGGCCACGCGCACGGCGATCTCGCGCCGGCGCGTGGTGGAGGGGGGAGGGGAGGGCGGGTGCAGCATCTGCGCCAGGGTCACTCCGCGCAGCGCGTCGGCGACCACATCGTTGATCAGTCGCCAGTTGGCGCGCACGCCGCACTGGTGGGCAATGCCGCAGTGGCTGTCGTGCTGGCTGCACTCGGTCATCGCCAGCGGGCCTTCCATCGCCTCCACGATCTGGATCAGGCTGATGTCGGCCGCCTGGCGGCTGAGGCGGTAACCGCCATGCACGCCGCGCAGGCCCTCGACCAGGCCGGCCTGGGCCAGCGGCTTGAGCAGCTTGCTCACGGTGGGGGGTTCCAGGCCGGAATGCTCGGCCAGTTCGGCCGCGCTCAACACCTGACCCTGGCGCGTGGCGAGCACGGTCAGGACCACGGTGGCGTAGTCGGTCAGCTTGGTGACGCGGAGCATGGCAGGCAGGGTCGGATGAAAGCGTACCGAAATTGTACTCTTTAAGGGCCGGGCGGCCAAGCCGCCCACGCCGGGCGGCTTCAGCGTGCGTTGGCAGCCACCGCCGCGATGGCGCGACCGCTGTCCTGGCAAGCCCGAGCAGGCCCCGGCGGGCTTGGGTTGGGGCCCGGCATCGGCGAGAATCGGCGCTTCACCCACCGCCGGAACGCCGATGCCCCGCAAGATCGAAGCCCGCAAGTCCGACATCCATGGCAATGGCGTGTTTGCCCTGGCGGCCATCCGCAAGGGCGAGCGCATCGTCGAATACAAGGGCAAGCGGCGCACCCACGACGAAGTGGACGCGGACGAAGAAGGCGACGTGGAATCCGGCCACACCTTCCTGTTCACGCTCAACGACGACTACGTCATCGATGCCAATCACAAGGGTAACAAGGCGCGCTGGATCAACCACAGCTGCGACCCGAACTGCGAGGCGGTGCTCGAGGAGCATGACGGCAAGAACCGCAAGAAGGACAAGGTGTTCATCGAGGCCATCCGCAAGATCGCCCCGGGCGAGGAACTGACCTACAACTACGGCATCGTGCTGTCGGAACCACACACCGCGCGGCTGAAGAAGATCTGGGCCTGCCGCTGCGGGTCGCCCAAGTGCACCGGGACGATGCTGCAGCCCAGGCGCTGAGCGGGCGGATGCAGGCGGCGGTTCACGCTCCCGTGGCGGCTGCCGGGCACCGCTTGCAGGAAGCGGTCCACTGCAGGTGGGCGTTGGGAACTTGCGGGTTCAGTCGATGACCGGATCCAGTCGTGCCGAGGTGATTTCCCAGCCGTGGCCATCGACACGGGCGCGCAGCCGGTACCAGCCGTGCAGGCGGAACGGCCCGCTTGCAGTGTCCAGGCGCAGTTGCACCGGCACCTCCCAGGCACGCGCTGGCTGCTCCTGGTCCAGCGGCAGCGGTCGCCCGCTCTCGATGCGCATGGCGCGCAGATCGGGCAACTGGCGCAGGACCGAATCGTCGGCCGGCTTCCCCGGGCCGGACCCGGACCAGTAGGCATCAGCCCGGGTGCGATCGCTTCCGGGCAGGGCACCGAGATAGGCGTGCAGAGTGGCGACGGCGGCCCCGGCGCCCCCCGGCGAACGCTCGCTTGCACCCATGTCCGTCGCCGTATCGGTGGGCTCGCCGCCGCCGGCGGCAAATACCGGCGCCTGCGCGTCCACGGACACCTCCGGGCCGTGCGGTGGCGATGCCTCCGGCTGATGCTGGCACGAGCAATGGGTCAGGGACAGGGCGAGCAGTGCAGGCAGGATCGGGCGCAGGCTCGTCCAGGTGCTCATCGGGATGCTCTGGGAGGATGCCAGCATGCAGGATATCGCGGCGGCGGCCGGGCATCGATCCGCGCGGGCGCAGCGCAGGCCTGAAACGAACGGGGCGGCATCGCTGCCGCCCCGTGGGAAACCAGGAAGTCGCGCCGATCAGGCCGCGGCGTCCTTGAGCTTCTTCAGCGGACGCACCTTCACCTTGACCGAGGCCGGCTTGGCGGCGAACACCTGGGTCTCCTTGGTGAACGGGTTGACGCCGGTGCGCTTGGGCTTGGCCGGCACCTTGACCACGGTGACCTTGAACAGGCCCGGCAGGGTGAAGCTGCCCAGGCCCTTCTTGCTGATGGCGCCGGAGATGGTGCTCTCGATCGAGGCCAGCACCGCCTTGACGTCCTTGGCGGCGACTTCGCTGGCTTCGGCCAGGTGCTTGATCAGGGCGGACTTGCCCAGCACTTCCTTCAGCGGCTTGGGAGCAGCAGCCGGGGCAGCCTTCTTCGCGGCGGCCTTCTTCGGTGCAGCCTTCTTCGGGGCGGCCTTCTTCGCAGCCTTCGGCGCAGCCTTCTTGGCGGCCGGCTTCTTGGTGGTCTTCGCCATAACTTTCCTGTTCCGTTCGAAATTGGGTGGTGTGCCTCACCGACGGCGTCGGCAACGCGAATGTAGGGCATGCGCGGCCCTTCGCCAAGGGGGAAAAGGCAAAAAACACGCGAAAACCCGGCCGCGGGCGAACCCGGGTCGGGGGCGTGACACCCCGGGCAACGCCGCCGGGACGTTCAGCGTGCCCGAGCGAAGAACACGCCGTAGCCGGGAAGCAGCACTTTTCCTTCGGAAAAACCGCTGTTCTGCGCAAAGCCGTGGCCGACTTCCGGGTCCCAGTCACCGTCGGGCAGGGCCAGTGCGGCCGGATCCGTGGACAGGTTGAAGGCGGCGAGCAGGCGCTGGCCGGACTGCTCGCGGTAGAACGCCAGCACCGGCTCGGGCGTGTCCAGGAAGCGGATGCTTCCCCCCACCAGCGCCGGCCGCGTGCTGCGCCAGCGCAGGAACCTGCGTGCCGAGTTCAGCACCGAGTCCGGATCGGCGTCCTGGGCCTGGACCGAATGTTGGCGATGGCTGGCGGGCACCGGCAGCCAGGGCTTGCCCGCGCTGAAGCCGGCATCGGCCGCCTCGGTCCAGGGCATCGGCGTGCGGCAGCCGTCACGACCCTTGAAATTGGGCCAGAAGGTGATGCCGTAGGGGTCGCGCAGCGCCTCGTAAGGCACCTCGGCCTCCGGCAGCCCCAGCTCCTCGCCCTGGTAGAGACACACCGAGCCGCGCAGCGAGCAGACCATGGCCACAAGCATCCGTGCCAGCTGCGGCGACGGCTCGTCGCCTCCCCAGCGGCTCACGGCGCGGCGCACGTCGTGGTTGGACACCGCCCAGCACGGCCAACCCTCGGTCATCGCCGCTTCCAGCTTCGACACCGTGTCGCGGATATAGGCGGCGCTGAAGTCGTCCACCAGCAGCTCGAAGCTGTAGCCCATGTGCAGGCGGTGGCCGGAGGTGTACTCGGCGGTGGTGGCCAGCGAGTCCTCCGAGGAGATCTCGCCCAGGGTCACCGCACCGGGGTAGCGGTCGACCAGTGCGCGCAGTTCCTCGAGGAAACCGATGTTCTCCGGACGGGTGTTGTTGTACCAGTGGTACTGGAACGCATAGGGGTTGTCGGCGCTGAAGCCGCGGCCCACGCGCTGGTCGGCCGGCTTGGGCGGGTTGTCGCGCAGCTGCTCGTCGTTGAAGCAGAAATTGATCGAATCCAGGCGGAAGCCGTCCACGCCGCGGTCCAGCCAGAACTTCACGTAATCCAGCGTGGCCTGGCGGACGGCGGGGTTGTGGAAGTTCAGGTCCGGCTGCGAGGACAGGAAGTTGTGCAGGTAGTACTGGCCACGGCGTGGCTCCCAGCGCCAGGCCACGCCGCCGAACAGCGACATCCAGTTGTTGGGCGGGGTGCCGTCCTCGCGCGCGTCGGCCCAGACATACCAGTCCGCCTTCGGGTTGGTCCGGTCCTGGCGGCTTTCGCGGAACCAGGCGTGCTGGTCGGAGGTATGGCTGAAGACCTGGTCGATCATCACCTTCAGGCCCAGCGCATGGGCCCTGGCCAACAGGCGGTCGAAATCGTCCAGGGTGCCGAACAGCGGATCCACCGCGCGCTGGTCGGCGATGTCGTAGCCGAAGTCGTCCATCGGCGACTTGAAGAACGGCGAGATCCAGATTGCATCCACGCCCAGCGAGGCCACGTAGTCCAGCCGGTCGACGATCCCGGGCAGGTCGCCGACGCCGTCGCCGTCGGTGTCCAGGAAGCTGCGTGGGTAGATCTGGTAGATGACGGCGCCGCGCCACCAGGGGTTGTCGCTCATAGGTTCCGTTCCGGTCTGGCCGGGCGTCGCCGTCCAGGCGACCCGATGATGCGGGAAGGGGAAGCACCGGGCCGCGCGGGGCGGCCCGGTGAGGCCCCCGCCGCGCAGGCTGCGGGGCGGGGTGGATCGGTCAGAAGCGGTAGTTGAGGCCGAACAGGAGGGTGCGGCCCCACTCGATGTGCTCCAGCGGCCGGTCCTTGCTGCCGGCGTAGGTGCGATAGGACTCGTTGGTCAGGTTGCTGCCCTGCACCAGCAGGGTCATCCCGGCCAGGCCGCCGCTGCTGAAGGTGTAGCTGACCTGGGCATCGGTGATGTTCTCACCGACCACGTAGCGCAGCTGGCGTTCGCCGTTGAAGTTGCCGATCTCGCCGATGAAGTCCGAGCGGCGGCGCTGGTTGACGCGGGCCTCGAAACCGTTGCGCTCGTAGTACAGGGTCCAGTTGTACACCCGGTCGGACAGGCCCGGCAGGCTGATCGGGTCGGTGCCCATGCTGCTGGTGTTGGACGGATCCACGGGCAGGTTGATGCTGCTGTCGAAGAAGCTGGCGCTGGCGACCACGCCGAAGCCCGTCAGTGCCGTGCTGAACATCTCGAACGGCAGCGACGCGGTCAGCTCCAGGCCCTGCAGCGATCCACCCTTGCCGTTGAACGGCGCCGAGAAGGTGCCGGTGTTCTGCACCACGGCGCCCGGCGGCAGCGTATCGGCATTGGCTTCCATCCAGGTGGCGACCTGGTCGGTGAAGTCGATGCCGTCGCGGGTCTGGTGATAGATGTAGCTGCGCAGATCCTTGTAGAAGTATGCGGCAGCCACGTAGGCCTTGGTGCCGAAGTACTTCTCGTAGGAGAGGTCGAACGCGTTGGCACGCCACGGGTCCAGTTCCGGGTTGCCGCCGCTGGCGCCGGGCTTGAGCTGCGTGGTGTCCACGCCGAATTCCATCGATGCGCGCATCTGGTCCACGCGCGGTCGCGCCACCTGCCGGGCCAAGGCCACGCGCAGCATCTGCTCGTGTTCGAAGGAGAACGCCAGGTTCATGCTCGGCAACACGTCGGTGTAGGTCTTGCCCCGCTCGATCGGGATGACCTGGCTGCCCACCGGCTGCGAGCCGTCCCAGTAGTTGGCCGAGGACGACTGATCGACCCGCTGGATCTGGAGGCCGATGTTGCCGGTGACCGGCACACCGCCCCACTCGGTATCGAGGTTGGCGCGGGCGAAGCCGGTGGAGATCTTCTCGTTCACCGTCCAGGCCTTGGGAATCAGCCAGGGCTGATCCTCGACCGGGTTGAAGTCCATGTAGCGCTCGACCACGGCCGGCACGTTCCACGAGGGGATGTAGCCGACGCCGGCGAAGCCCAGGTCGACCAGGCCGTACTGCAGGTCGCCGGCAACGGGGACCGGGCCCTGCGCGCCCAGGGTGGTCTCGGCTTCCGGCTGGCGCTTGCTTTTCTCGCGGTCGGCGTGGGTCAGGCCGGCGTCGATGCCGGAGAACCAGCCGCTGAGCGGGAAGCTGCCCTGCAGCCGGAAGGTCTTCAGCTCGTCCTCCACCTGCGGAATCTTGCCGTAGCCAGGGCCATAGATGGTGTTGTTGAGGAAGAGCTGGCTGGCATCCGAATAGTCACGGCCGGGCGCCAATTGCGAGAACCCGCCGCTGTTGTAGCTCAGGTCGATCGAATCCAGCTGCGGCATCGGGAACAGTTGCAGGTTGCTTTCCAGGTTCAGCTCATCGCGCTCGGCCTTGGAGTAGCCGACGTCAGCAAGGATCACGACCTGGCCGACGTTGAACTCGTTGGCCCAGCCGAAGGCGTGGATCTTGTCTTCGCGCTGGTTGTACATGCCGCGCACCAGCGGATACACGTTGTTGGCGGTGCCGCCGGTGAAGGTGTTGTTGCCGTTGACCGCCACGTTGGTGAGGTCCAGCCCCGGGTTGAAGCCACCGTTCCAGCCGCTGAGGTTGACCTCGAACTGGTTGGCGGTATCGACCTGTTCGGACTTGGTGTAGAACAGGTCCAAGGTGCTGGTCCAGGCATTGGACGGGCGGAACTGCAGGGTGGCCATGACGCCGTCGCGGTCGACGTAGCCGGTGCGGCGCAGCGCCTTGATGCCGTCGGAATAGTAGGTACCGGCCGGCACGCCCGGGCGCCAGTTGTCTCCGATCGCCTGCCAGGGCTCGTACAGGCCAACCTGGTTTTCCTGGATGGCGCTATTGGAGCGCGAGAAGCCGATCGCCACACCGAAGGTGTCGTCGGCGAACTTGCCGATCCAGGTCGCGTTGACGCGATGGCCATCGGCGTCGGCATTGGCCGCCGCATCCAGGGAATTGCGCTGCCAGCGGCCGCTGACCATCACCGCCGAACCGTCGTAGCTGAGCGGGCGGATGGTGCGCATGTCGATGGTGCCCGACAGGCCCTGGCCGACCAGGGCCGCGTCCGGGGTCTTGTAGATGGTCACGCCGTTGACCAGTTCCGAGGGGTACTGGTCGAACTCCACGCTGCGGTTGTCGCCGGTGCTGACCATCTCGCGGCCATTGAGCAGGGTGGTGGCGAAGTCCGGGGACAGGCCGCGCACGCTGATCACCTGGGCGCGGCCGGCCACGCGCTGGGCGGCCAGGCCGGGCAGGCGGGCGATCGATTCGGCAATGCTCACGTCCGGCAGCTTGCCGATGTCCTCGGCCGAAATCGCCTCCACGATCGAGCTGGAATCACGCTTGGTCGAGATCGCGCCCTCGATGCCGGCGCGGATGCCGGTGACCACGACGGTGTCGAGATCGGTGGTGGTCGCGTCGGCGTCCGCGTTCTGTGCCTGCACGGCGGTGGCGGTCAGCATGATCGCCGACGCGAGCGCCGTACTCAGCAGGTTGCGCTGCATGTTCAACATTTTCCCCTCCCAGGTAATGTCGGAAAAACCAGGTTTTCTTGTGTGCGGCCGTGCCGGAACGGGTGATCGCGATGAGGCGCTGCTGGCGGCGTGACGGTGCGATTCCATGGTAGGGGCAGGCGGCGCGCCGGGAAGATGCCTGCATACGTATTC
>JAGOWL010000220.1 GCA_018060215.1 Pseudoxanthomonas sp. | reverse complement strand
CCGCGTTCCTGCGGAAGTAGAACGCCACCGCCACCTGCAGCACGCCGTAGACCAGGGCGCCGATGCCCAGCCACCAGGCGATGGCCACCGCGCCGACCTGGGTGTTGAAGAAGAACCACACGCCCAGGGCGATGGCGACCAGGCCGCTGAGCCACAGCAGCCACTTGCCGTCGATCACCTGGCGCATCTGCACCGCGAACACGATGCGGGCCAGGCCGGCCACGATCAGCCAGGCCGCCAGCAGCCAGATCACGAAGGTCGCCACGGCCTGGGTCTGGAACAGCAGCAGCAGGCCGAAGCCGATCGAGATCGCCGCATAGACCAGCAGCAGCCAGGCCGGCAGGGCGGTGCCCTTGCGGAACACGGTCAGCAGGCTGACCAGGCCGTCGCCCAGGGCCAGCAGGCCCACGGCCAGCATCACCACCCGCATCGTGGCCTGCGGCTGGAACAGGGCGAACAGGCCGAACACGATGGCCATCAGGCCGTAGAGCAGGAACACCCACCAGGAACGGGTCATGGACTTCTCCAGTTGGACAACGGAAAGACCGACAGCCCTGGCCGTCGGGGGAGTGCTGCCGCGGCGCCTGCAGGCGGCCGGCGACCCGGATTGGCGGGCCATCGGCCCCGGCACTGGATACTCCCCGTCGCTGGCGACTGTCAAATGACGGTGGTGTGGCGGATGACGATCACGCAGGCGATGACGATCACATGGCCAGGTGCGCCGGAGCCGATCGGGCGATGGGCACCGTCCAAATGCCGACCTGGCCTGGGCAGGGGCTGCGCAGGCCGACGGGCTCACGGCGCGCGTGCGCAGACCCAGGCATCCACCCGCGCCACGCCGGCCTGGCGCAGCGCCTCGGCGGCCGCGTGCACGGTGGCGCCGGTGGTCATCACGTCGTCGACCAGGGCCACGTGCGCGGGGAGTTCGCGGCCTTCGGCACGGAAGGCCCCGCGCAGGTTGCGCCGGCGCGAGGCCGCGTCCAGTTGTGACTGTGCGGCGGTGGCGCGCACGCGTTGCAGCAGGTCGCAGCGCAAGGGCAGGTCCAGGGCCGTGGCCAGCGGGCGGGCCAGTTCCAGCGCCTGGTCGTAGCCGCGCCGTCGCAGGCGGGCCTGGTGCAGGGGGACTGGCACCAGCGCCTGCGGGCGCACGTCGCCGGACCAGGCTTGGGCCATCAGCTGCGCCAGCAGCCGACCGGCGGCCAGATCGCCATGGAACTTGTAGCGCGGCAGCAGGCGATCCAGCGGCGCGGCATACAGGAAGGCCGCCCAGGTCGCGTCCAGCGGTGGCGGCCGCTGCAGGCAGGCAGCACACATCGCCGGCGGGCCGGTGGCGCAGGCCGCTGGCGACGGCCACTGCTCCCGCGCCGGCACCGCGGCCGCCGATGCCCTTGCCGCCACGGGCAGCTGCACCGCAGCCGGCAGCCCCATCGGCAGGGCGCAGCGCGGGCAGGCCAGGTCATTGCGGGGTAGGGCCGCCCGGCAGGCCGCGCACAGGTCCAGGCCGGCATCGCCGGCTTCGGCGCAGACCAGGCAGCGGGCCGGCAGCAGCCACTGGGCGCCAGCAGCCAGCCAGCGCAGGGCCTGGCGTGGAAACGGAGGTGCCCGGGCGTGGGTCTGCGGCGAATCCATGGGTTGCATCCGACGGGGGGTGGAGTTCCAGCCTGAGCCCCTGGCGGCATCGATACTGTCGGAATATCCCCCGCCGGGCCCCGGAATCGGCCGCGGACACGCACGGTTTTGCGGTCGGGACGCAGCGATGCCGGCGCTGCGACCGCCTTTGGCCGACAATGGCACCTTTCCTGGCCACACCGCTTCTGCCCGATGCCAAGCCTGCTGGACCAACGCCAGGTACGCCGTGGTTTCGACCGCGCCGCCGCCGGCTTCGACGCCGCCGCCGCGCTGCCGGGCGAGGTGCGTGCACGCCTGCTCGGTTCGCTGGATTACCTGGACGACACAGTGCCGGCCGTGGTGCTGGACCTGGGCAGCGGCACCGGCCATGCGGCCGCGGCGATGAAGAAGCGCTGGCCGAAGTCGCAGGTGCTGGCACTGGATCTGTCGCTGCCGATGCTGCGGCAGTCACGCAGGCAGGCCGGCTGGTGGCGGCCGTTCACGCGGCTGTGTGCCGATGCGCGCGCACTGCCACTGGCTGACGGCAGCGTGGACCTGGTGTTCGCCAACCTGTCGCTGGCCTGGATGGAGGACCTGCCGGCGGTGTTCGCCGGGCTGCGCCGGGTGTTGCGCCCGGGCGGCCTGCTGCTGTGCTCGAGTTTCGGCCCGGAAACCCTGGGCGAACTGCAGGCGGCCTTCACCGGCGAGCACGAACCGCCACAGCCGATCCCGCTGCTGCCCATCGCCGGGTTCGGCGATGCGATGGTGGCCGCCGGCTTCCGCGATCCGGTGCTGGACCGCGACCTGTTCACCCTGACCTGGCCGGACCTGCGCGCCCTGCTGCGCGAACTTCGTGCCACCGGCATGGGCAATGCCCTGGCCAGGCGTCGGCGCGGGCTGACCGGGCGCGGGCGATTTGCCGCTGCGAGCGCGGCCTGCGAGGCGCTGCGCGACGAGCAGGGTCGGCTGCCCAGCACCTGGGAGGTCATCTACGCCCACGCCTGGGCGCCGGCGCCGGGCGCGCCGATCCG
>JAGOWL010000219.1 GCA_018060215.1 Pseudoxanthomonas sp. | reverse complement strand
GCCGGCACCACCCTGATCGCGTTCATGTCCTCGCTGACCGACCGCAACTTCACCGCCACCCAGTTCGCGCTGATGGTGTCGCTGGCCAACCTGCCGGGCAAGTTCGCCGGCGGCCTGTCCGGCTACCTGGTCGAGGCCACCTCCTACCGCACCTTCTTCCTGCTCAGTGCGCTGACGGTGGTGCCGACCCTGTTGCTGCTGGCCTGGCTGTGGCGCCGGATCCGTGAACGCGAACCGGCGCCGGCCCAGGCCAGTTGACCGTGCACCCCTGGGCGCGCCGGCCGGGCCTGCTCCATCGGGCCGGCCCCCTTTGGCCGGGCTGCTGATTCGTGGCAGTCTGGCGCCCAGCCACGGGGGGCTGACATGACCGACCTGCTGTTGCGCGACATCGATCCGATCCTGGCCGACCGCATTCAGCGGGTGGCCATCGCCCGTGGCTGGAGCCAGCACGAAACCATCCTGCGCCTGCTCGAACAGGGCCTGTTCCTGGCCGAACAGGAAGTCCGCGGTGGCCTGGAGGGCAGCGAGGTCGATGCCCTGGCCGAGGCGATCGCGGCGTTGAAGGAAGTGCCGGCCGGCAAGGGGTTCTGAACGCGGCGACGCGGCGCTCAGGGCATCGGCAGGTCTTCGCCGGCGAACACCGCCACGTGCGGCACGCCGTCGCTGCCGATCCAGCCGCGGTACATGCCCTCGGTGTTGAACGGAAACGCCACGCTGCCGTCGGCGCCCAGCGCGATCGCACCGCCATCGCCGCCGGCGCGCGGGATCTTCCTGTTGATGACCTCGTCGGCGGCCTTGGCCAGCGGCTGCCCGGTCAGGCGCACCCGCGCGCAGATCTCGTGGGCGGCGGCGGCGCGGATGTAGAACTCGCCCCAGCCGGTGCCCGACACCGCGCAGCGCGTGTCGGCCCAGGTGCCGGCACCGATGATCGGCGAGTCGCCGACCCGGCCCCAGCGCTTGTTGGTCATGCCGCCGGTGGAGGTGCCGGCGGCCAGGTTGCCCTCGCCGTCCAGTGCCAGCGCACCGACCGTGCCGAAATAGGCCTTGCCCGGCAACTCCGGCGCCGGGTCCGTGGAGGCCTGTGCCTTCGCCTCCGCTTCCAGCGCCTTCTGCAGCTGCTGCCAGCGCTTTTCGGTGCGGAACCAGGACGGATCGACCAGTTCCACGCCCTGTTCGGCGGCGAAGGCCTCGGCACCGGCGCCGACCATCATCACGTGCCTGGAGCGGTCCATCACCGCGCGTGCCAGCTGGATCGGGTTCCTGACCCGGCCCACGCCGGCCACCGCCCCGGCCTTGCCGCTGGCACCGTCCATGATCGAGGCGTCCAGCTCATTGCGGCCATCGTGGGTGAACACCGCGCCGCGCCCGGCGTTGAACTGTGGCGCATCCTCGAGCACGGACACCGCGGCGGCGACCGCGTCCAGCGCGGACTTGCCCGCCTCCAGTTGCGCATGGCCAGCGCGCAGCGCCTGCTCCAGCGCGGCGCGCGCGGCCGCCTCGTCCTCGGCCGACAGGTCCGCCCGTTCCACCCCGGCACCGCCATGGATCACCAGCAAGGTGTTCTGCATCGCCACCAGCACGCCGTCGCGCACCGCGTAGGGGCGCTCGAACAGCGGCTGCTCCACGTCACCGGCAGGCAGATGCAGGGTCGAGCCGGTGCCCACGCCCACCACCTCCACCCGCGACACGCTCATCGGCTTGTCCTCTTCCTGCGCGGCCAGCAGGCCGCCGCGCACCACCGACACGCCGGCACCGGGAGCGGTGGAGTAGACCCGGGCGCGGCCGTCGCCTTCCACCGCCAGCGCCGCGTCCTCGTCCACGCCCAGGCCGAGCAGGGGGCGGCCGTCGGCCAGGGCCTCGGCCTTGGCCACGAAGGCCATCAGGCGGCCGAGACGACCGCGTTCGCTGAAGTGGGTGTCGGTGACCACCCCGCGCAGCAGGTCCAGGCTCAGGAAATTGCTTTCGATGGTGTTGTCCGGGCCCAGCGGGTCGGCCAGGGCGCTGGGGCTGTTGAGGCTGCCGCCGTCCATCGGCGCGTACAGGTACTCGCCCAGCATCGCCAGCCCGGCACTGGTGCCGCCCAGCGGCTTGCCGGCGCGCACGTGCGCCTCCAGCGCAGCGGCCACCGGGGTGCCGCGCCAGTAGCGCACGTAGCGGGACTGGTTGCCGCCGGCGATGAAGATGCCGTCGGCGCGTTCCA
This sequence comes from Pseudoxanthomonas sp., assembly GCA_018060215.1. Lineage (GTDB taxonomy): Bacteria > Pseudomonadota > Gammaproteobacteria > Xanthomonadales > Xanthomonadaceae > Pseudoxanthomonas. The sequence continues at coordinate 442 of JAGOWL010000219.1, read as the reverse complement.
GGGCCTTGAGGATCTCCGGGTCGTAGGCCGCCTCGCGGTCACGGAACACGAAGGTCTCGGCCGACTGGATGCCGCCAACCTCGTTGAAGAACTCGTCACCGATCTGGCCGCCCTGGGAGGCGCGCAGGACGACGATGTGGCCGTGCCCGGCCTTGTCCATGAACCAGCGCAGGGCGTCGTGGTTGCGGTCGCCGCCGCCCATCAGCAGCAGGCCGGGCTGGACCGTGCCGGGGGTGGGCAGGGAGGTGTCGCCGCTGAGGTAGTGACCGTAGTCGGCCGCCGTGGCCGGTGCCGCCAGCGCAAGCCCGACCGCCAGGCATGCCGCCCCCCACCTTCCGAAGTTGCCCCTCATCCCCCGACTCCTGCCAATGTCCTGGCGGCCATGCGCCGCTCGCAAAGACTAGACGATCCGGGCCGGGCGTGGCCCCTCGACCATGGTGGG
>JAGOWL010000218.1 GCA_018060215.1 Pseudoxanthomonas sp. | reverse complement strand
AGGCGGATCAGCGAGAACGGCAGCTTGGGCGGCGGCGCGAACTCGATCCGGAACTCGCGCTCGGCGCGCACCGCCTCGGTGCCGGCCAGCTTGGCCAGCCGCTTCATCCGCGACTGCGCCTGCTTGGCCTTGGAGGCCTTGGCCTTGAAGCGGTCGATGAAGCTCTGCAGGTGGGCGCGCTCGGCCTGCTCCTTGTCGTGGGCAATCTGCTGCTGGCGCAACTGCTCGGCGCGCTGGCGCTCGAAGTCGGTATAGCCGCCCACGTACAACTTGGCCCCGCCGCCGTGCAGGTGCAGGGTATGGGTGGCGACGTTGTCCAGGAACTCGCGGTCATGCGAGATCAGCAGCAGGGTGCCCGGGTACTTGAGCAGCCACTGCTCCAGCCAGAACACCGCGTCCAGGTCCAGGTGGTTGGTCGGTTCGTCCAGCAGCAGCAGGTCCGAAGGCATCATCAGCGCCCGGGCCAGGTTCAGGCGCACGCGCCAGCCGCCGGAGAACGAGGACACCGGGCGACGATGGGTGTCGGCCGGGAAGCCCAGGCCATGCAGCAGGCGGCCGGCGCGGGCCTCGGCGTCGTAGCCGTTGAGCTCGGCCAGCTTCTGGTGGGCGGCGGCCACCGCCTCCCAGTCTTCGCGGGCGTTGGCGTCGGCCTCCTCGCGCACCGCCGCAGCCAGCACTTCGTCGCCACCGAGCACGAACTCCAGCGCCGGGTCCGGCAGCGAGGGGGTTTCCTGGGCCACCGAGGCGATCCGCACCTTGCCAGGCAGATCCAGATCGCCCTTGTCGGCTTCCAGCTCGCCCTGGATGGCGGCGAACAGACTGGACTTGCCGGTGCCGTTGCGGCCGACCACGCCCACCCGGTAGCCGGCATGCAAGGTCAGGTCGACGTTGGACAGCAGCAGCCGTTCGCCACGGCGCAGGGCGAAATTACGCAGGGAAATCATGGGGGGCTTTAGAACCTGAAGGAATAAGCAGATGCGGCGGCATCCTGCGACACGCATTCTACCGGCAACCAATACTGGCCTCCGGCCCGCCGCCCCGTATTACGGAAATTTGACAACCGCCCCGTTTCCGGGTTATTTCACCTTCATTGTTGCATCGCAACACCCAAGGACGTCCCGCGTCCGAACCACCCCCGCACCCCAGGAGTTGTTCCGCATGTCCGTTCAGCGCCACCTGCTCTCCGCCGCCGTCGCCCTGGCCCTGGCCCCCGCCGCCTTTGCCCAGGACAAGGCTCCCACCCCGACCGCCCTGGACACCGTGATCGTGACCGGCACCCGCGTGTCCGACCGCACCGTGGCCGAGTCGCAGTCGCCGATCGACATCATCACCCCCGAAGCCCTGGCCGCCACCGGCACCACCGAGCTGGCCACCGCGCTGGCCCGTGCGCTGCCCTCGCTGAACTTCCCGCGCCCGGCCATGGCCGACGGCACCAGCGGCGTGCGCCCGGCGCAGCTGCGCGGCCTGTCGCCGGACCAGGTGCTGATCCTGGTCAACGGCAAGCGTCGCCACATCTCGGCCCTGGTCAACGTCAACGGCACCATCGGCCGCGGCTCCTCGGCCGTGGACCTGAACACCATCCCGGTCGCCGCGATCGAGCGGGTGGAAGTGCTGCGTGACGGCGCCTCGGCGCAGTACGGCTCCGACGCCATCGCCGGCGTGGTCAACCTGGTGCTCAAGGGCTCCGGCCGCGGCGGCAGCATCGCCCTGGGTGGCGGCGAGTATTCCGAAGGCGACGGCACCCAGTGGCAGGTCTCCGGTGATGCCGGCCTGACCCTGTCCCAGGGCGGCGGCACCGTGCACGTGGCCGCCCAGACCGGCCACCAGGACATGACCAACCGCTCCGGCCCCTACCAGGGCACCGCCCCGCACACCGGCAACTTCCCCGGCGTGGGTGAGCACGCGTTCAAGCTGGGCGACCCGGACGTGGACCAGACCGCGGTCTCGCTCAACGCCACCTTCAATGTCGGCGAGAACACCCACGCCTACGCCACCTTCATCGGCAGCCAGCGCGACATCACTTCGTTCGCGTTCTACCGTTCCCGCAACCACAGTGGCCAGGGTGCGCTGCTGGCCCAGGTCTATCCGAACGGCTACGTGCCCGAGATCTTCCAGGACACCCGCGACCTGAGCGCGGTACTGGGCCTGCGCGGCTCGGTGGGCGACGGCTGGGATTGGGACCTGAGCTACAACTTCGGCGACAACGTGCTCGATTTCACCACCCAGAACACCATCAACTACAGCCTGGGCCTGGCCAGCCCGCTCAGCTTCAGGGCCGGCACGCTCAAGTACAAGCAGCAGCTGTTCAATGCCGATGTCTCCAAGACCCTGGACTTCGGCCTGGCCTACCCGGCCACGCTCTCCTTCGGTGCCGAGTACCGCCAGGAGGACTGGAGCCAGGGCGCGGGCGAGCCTGACTCCTATTTCGGCACCGGCTCCCAGGGTTTCGGCGGCTTCACCCCGCGCAACTCCGGCAGCTACGACCGCAACAGCTATGCGGTCTACGCCGGCCTGGAAGCGGACATCACCGAGAAGTTCTCCGCCGGCGTCGCCGGCCGCTACGAGGACTACTCGGACTTCGGCGACCAGGTCTCGGGCAAGCTGTCGGCGCGCTACGCCTTCACCGATGCCGTCGCACTGCGCGGCACCGTGTCCAGCGG
>JAGOWL010000217.1 GCA_018060215.1 Pseudoxanthomonas sp. | reverse complement strand
CCTGTTGAACCACGTGCCGGTGGACGTGCAGTACGTGGAGCTCGAGCCGGGTGACGCACCGGTGCTGGTGCTGGCAGACGGCAGACGCCCGACCGACTGGATCGCACAGGCTGCCGGCGAATCTGCCTCGCACTTCCGGCGGCTGGTGGACACCGGCGCGTCATGGGGTGACCCGCTGATTGTCATGGGCCGAATGTCCGAACCGGGACCGATCGTCGTCTATGACGGTTGGCACCGCTGCGCGGCCTGGGTCGAATGCTGCCGTGTCGGCAGGTCGAGCGCGATGCCGGCGCACCTGGTGGTTCCGAGCACGCGCTGAAGCCGGAAGGCCCCGAGTGGTCTCCGCACTGGCGTGCAACAGGAGAAGTCCGCTTTCGGTATGCGTGTGTTGCGTTCGCGGTACACGTGTTGCGGCCTATGCATGACGTTGCCACCCCAGCGGCGGTCGCCCGATCTCCGGGTGTGCTACATTCACCCGGTGATGAGCAAGCCCGTCGCCGTTTTCGGCTTTTACTTCTGGTTCTCTGTCCCCGGCGGACGAGAGGAAAGCCTGTAAGTCAGCGCGATCAGCAACCTCCCGAACCAACCGCCGCAGCGAGCCCGCCCGGCGGTTTTTTTGTGCCCATCCCCCTGATTCACTCAAACCCCAAGGAAGAACACCGATGAACGCCAAAGCCGTCCCCGCCATCGAGTCCTGGCAGACGTCGCCGGAACGCACCAGCCGCACCGACGACGCACGCATCAAGGACATCACCGTGTTGCCTCCTCCCGATCACCTGATTCGCTTCTTCCCGATCCGGGGCACGCCGGTCGAATCGCTCATCGCCGACACGCGCCAGGCCATCCGCCGCATCATCAACGGCAAGGACGACCGCCTGCTGGTGGTGGTGGGGCCGTGCTCCATCCATGACCCGGTGGCGGCGCTGGACTACGCGCGCCAGCTCAAGCCCCTGCGCGACCGCTACGCCGACACGCTGGAGGTGGTGATGCGCGTGTACTTCGAAAAGCCCCGCACCACGGTGGGCTGGAAGGGGCTGATCAACGACCCCTATCTGGACGAGAGCTACCGCATTGACGAGGGCCTGCGCATCGCGCGCCAGCTGCTGATCGACATCAACCGCCTGGGCCTGCCGGCGGGCAGCGAGTTCCTGGACGTGATCTCGCCGCAGTACATCGGCGACCTGATCAGCTGGGGCGCCATCGGCGCGCGCACCACCGAAAGCCAGGTGCACCGCGAGCTGGCCAGCGGCCTGTCGGCGCCGATCGGTTTCAAGAACGGCACCGACGGCAACATCCGCATCGCCACCGACGCCATCCAGGCGGCCGCGCGCGGGCACCACTTCCTGTCGGTGCACAAGAACGGCCAGGTGGCCATCGTGCACACCGACGGCAACAAGGACTGCCACGTCATCCTGCGCGGCGGCAAGGCGCCCAACTACGACGCCGCCAGCGTCGACGCGGCCTGCCAGGAGCTGGCGGCCAGCAAGCTGCATCCCTCGCTGATGGTCGACTGCAGCCATGCCAACAGCAGCAAGCAGCACGAAAAGCAGCTGGACGTGGCGCGCGACGTGGCGGCGCAGGTCAGCGCCGGCTCGCGCGGCGTGTTCGGGTTGATGGTGGAAAGCCACCTCCACGGCGGCGCCCAGAAGTTCACGCCGGGCAAGGACCAGGCGGCCAAGCTGGAATACGGCAAGAGCATCACCGACGCCTGCATCGGCTGGGACGGCACGCAGACCATCTTGCAGGTGCTGTCTGACGCGGTGCGGGCGCGGCGCGGGCGCTGACGCGGGTCAAGCTCGGGCGCCGCGGATCGACTACATTTTCGGGGCGCGGCGCCGCCGGCGGCGCCGCGCCCCTACCGATCACATTTCAGGAGGCCCGCCGATCATGCAGAGCGAAGTACGCGTCATTCAGGACGAACGCACCGAATGGCGCTTCGATCTCGACCACGCCGCACCGATGGACAACGCGCAGGCGCGCGCCTGGCTGGACACGCAGTTCACCCAGCTGGGCGGCGAGCCGCTGCGCCCCACGGGCAAGCTGTTGCTGGCCGACAAGGTGCTGGTGGTGGCGCGCGAAGCCGGCGCGCGTCGGCTGGACGACCCGGCGTGGGCCCAGGACTTCGCGCGCGCGGCCAGCGCCGCGCTGGCCAAGCCGGTGGTGCGCATCGACCTGGCGGCGATGACGGTGTCGTACTGAGTTGCAAGTCAAATCAGGCGTTGGCGCCCGCCAGATTTGCGTCAGAAGCTATCTTTTTTGAAGCGATTCGAGCAGCCGGCCGTGCACCCCGCCGAAGCCGCCGTTGCTCATGCACAGCACATGGTCGCCCGGCCGCGCGGCCTGCGTGACCTGCCGCACCACCTCGTCGATGCTGCCGGCCACCTGGGCGCGCGCACCCAGCGGTGACAGCGCGGTGGCGGCGTCCCAGTCCAGCCCGCCGGTGTGGCAGATGCTCAGGTCGGCGTGCTCCAGCGCCCACGGCAGCTGGGACTTCATGGTGCCCAGCTTCATGGTGTTGCTGCGCGGCTCGAACACGGCCAGGATGCGCTGCCCGGCCTGACCGGCGGCGTCCAGCTGGCGGCGCAGGCCGTCCACCGTGGTGCGGATCGCCGTCGGGTGGTGGGCGAAGTCGTCGTACACCGTGATCTCGCCGCCCGCCGCCGCCACGCGGCCGCGCAC
>JAGOWL010000216.1 GCA_018060215.1 Pseudoxanthomonas sp. | reverse complement strand
CGGACGTGGGCGACTCGGCCACTTCCCTGACCGGGCCGGCCGATGCGTTGAACGCCAGCGTGGCCACCGCACCGTGCTGGCCGTCCTGGCGTGGCCGCACGCTCGCCTCCCAGCCATACAGGTCGCACAGGCGGCCGACGATGGACAGGCCGATGCCCGCGCCCTGGGAATGGCCGGCGTGGGTGCCGCGATAGCCGCGCTGGAACAGGCGCTGGGCGTCCTCGTCGCTCAGCCCCGGGCCGGTATCGGCCACCTCCACCCGATCCGGCAGCAGGCGCACCACGACCTCGCCCTGCGGCGTGTACTTGACCGCGTTGCCGATCAGGTTGCCCAGCGCCACCGACAGCGCCGCCTCCGGTGCATCGACCACCCGCCCGGGCGTGCCTTCCAGGCGCAGTTCCAGCGGCTTGCCGCCGAGCTGGGCGCGGTGCGAGTCGAGCAGTTGCTCGGCCACCTTGGCCACGTCACTGCGGCCCTGGCCGCGCTCGTTGCGCGACAGCAGCAGCAGCGAGCCGATCAGGTCGCTGCACTGCTGTTCGGCGCGCTGGATGCGCAGCAGTCGGGTGCGGGTGCGCTCGTCCAGTTCCGGGCGCGAGAGCAGCAGTTCCACCGCGCCCTTGATCACCGCCAGCGGCGTGCGCAGCTCGTGGCTGACGTCGGCATTGAACTCGCGGTCGCGCTGGACCACCTCGGTCAGCCGCAGCGCATAGGCGTCCAGCGCCTCGGCCAGCTGCCCGACCTCGTCATCGGGGAAGTGGGCGGCCAGCGGCTTGGGATGGCTGCTGCCGCGATAGGCGCGCAGGCGCGCGGCCAGTTCGGTCACCGGCTGCATCACCCGCGACGCCGACCACCAGCCGATCAGCAGCGACAGCGCGCTGAACAGCAGGATCGAGGCCAGCAGCACGCGCTTGAGCTGGACCTCGCCGCGGGCGGCCTGGCTCATGTCGTAGGCCAGGAAGAACCAGGCGTCGGGCGTCTTGCGTACCGCCAGCTTGTAGGGGAACTGCTGCCCCTGCTCGTCGATGGCGGTGATGGCGTGGTTGCCGGTGGGCAGGTCGTACCACTCCGGGTATTCCTGGCGCACGTGGTCGAAGCGGTCGGCCGGGAACACGAAGGCACGGATCTGCTGCACCGGCAACTCGGGGCTGCGCGAGGGATCGAGCGCGTACAGGCGTGCGTACTCGTCGATGTTGCGGTTCATCACGTCCTCGACCACCTGGTTCTCCACCCGCTGGCGCGAGTAGTCGGCGAGGAAGGCGAACAGGGCCGTCAGGCCGGTGCCCAGCAGCAGGAACGAGAGGATGATGCGGGTGCGCAGCCGCCGGCGCAGCCGCCGCGGGCCGCGCCGCGCCGGGGGGACGCCCTCAGCTGCCGCCATCGGGGGCGGCGATGCGGTAGCCGATGCCGTGCCGGGTCTGGATGTAGGGCACCGGGAAGGGCTTGTCGAGCACGGCGCGCAGGCCGTGGATATGCACGCGCAGGGAGTCCGAATCGGGCAGCTCCTCGCCCCAGACCCGCGTCTCCAGCTCCTGCCGGGTGACCACCGCCGGCGAGGCTTCCATCAGCGCCTGCAGGATCTTCAGCGCGGTCGGGTTGAGCTGCAGCAGCTTGCCTTCGCGCCGCACTTCCAGCGTGTCCAGGTTGTATTCCACGTCGCCGGTGTTGAGCACCCGGGTCTGCACGCCCTTGCCGCGCCGCGACAGCGCGTTGAGCCGGACCTCGACCTCCTGCAGCGCGAACGGCTTGATCAGGTAGTCGTCGGCACCGGAGTCGAAGCCGGCCAGCTTGTTTTCCAGGCTGTCGCGGGCGGTGAGCATCAACACCGGGGTCTGCTTGCGCGCCTCGTTGCGCAGCTTGCGGCAGACCTCGATGCCGTCCATGCCCGGCAGGTTCAGGTCCAGCACGATGGCGTCGAAGTCATGGACCACGGCCAGGTGCAGGCCGGTGACGCCATCGGCGGCGAAGTCCACGGTGTGGCCGCGATCCTCGAGGTAGTCGCCGAGGTTGGCCGCGATGTCGCTGTTGTCTTCGATGACCAGGATGCGCACGGTCTACCTCAGTTGCTCTGCGGTGCCTTGTAGCCGGAATTGTTCAACAGCGCGTCCTGGCTCTGCTCACGGGCGCGGCGGCGTTCGGCCACCGTCATGCAGCTGTTGGTGGCGCGGTGCGAGCCGACCTTCTTCTCGCGCGTGCAGACCATCCGGCTGTCCTCGCGCGCACGGGTCAGCAAAGTGTTGACCCGCTCCTGTTCGTTGAAGACCTCGACCCGGGTCGCCTCCGACAGCTGATCGACGCTCTGTGCATCCGCCAGCAGGCTGGCGATGCGATCCAGCGAAGACTTCACCGTCTGGCGGTCCCTGGCCGGGATCTCGCTGTAGGTCTCGCCATCGGCCAGCGCCTGCAGGATGGCCTGATGCTGGGCCTGGAAGGAACGGCCCAGGTCCAGGCCCTTCTCCGGTGAGAACCCGTCGCTGCCGGTCGAGGTGGAGGCTTGGGCCGCCAGCGGCGCCAGCAGAACGACGACCAGGAACATCAACTTGTGCATCTTGTGCATCGAAGCCTCGCGAGTGATGGGGTGGGCCGACGTGCGCGGATGCGGCCCGTCATGCCGTTCCGATTCTGCCTATCGGCGGGCGAGCCGGCAAACCCGATGCCGGTGCGCAGATGCAAAAAGGCCCAGGTCGGGGACACCGCCTGGGCCAAGGA
>JAGOWL010000215.1 GCA_018060215.1 Pseudoxanthomonas sp. | reverse complement strand
CGGCCTCCCTGGCCGTGCCGGTTCAGGCCGCGCGCCGCACCAGGTCGCGGTGGAAGAAGTAGACCTCCTGCAACAGGAAGCGCCACTGGGTGTGGATGGTGCGGAAGCGGGTGCTGGGGGTGGGCGAGCCCAGGGCGTCGATCCCCAGTTGCCGCGACAGCCGCAGCGCGCGCGACATGTGCAACGGGTCGCTGACCACGATCACCCGGTGCAGTCCGTGCTGCTGCATCAGCGCGCGCGCCTGTTCCAGATTTTCCTGGGTGTTGCGCGAACGCGCTTCGATCAGGATTGCCGAATCGGGCACCTCGTGGCGCAGCGCATACCGGCGCGCCACCTGCGACTCGGCGAAGCGCGCGCCGTTGCCATAGCCGCCGGTGAACAGCAGCACCGGCGCGTAGCCACGGCGGTACAGGTCCAGGCCGTGGCGGATGCGTTCCTCGAACACCGGCGAGGGTCGGGTGTCGTAGGCCGCCGCGCCCAGCACGATGATCGCGTCGGCCGGGGCGGCCTGGTCGCGCTGGCCGGCGGTGACGATCCAGCCGGCCACCGCGGCCAGCCACAGCGCCAGCAGCACCAGCAGCCAGCCCAGCCAGGCCAGTGGCCGCCAGCGGCGGCGGTGGCGCCGGTGACGCCCCTTCACCGCTGCCACGGCAGGGCCTCCAGATCGACGTTGCCGCCCGACAGGATCACGCCCACCCGGCGGCCGGCGAAGCGCTGCGGCTGCGCCAGCACCGCGGCCAGGGCGATGGCCGAGGACGGCTCGATCACCTGCTTGAGCACCTGCCAGGCCAGCTGCATCGCCGCCACCGTGGCGCTGTCCTGGATGGTGACCACCTCGGCGCCACAGGCGCGCAGCAGGGTGAAATTGGGCGCGCCCAGGGCACCGCGCAGGCCGTCGCACACGGTGTCGGGCACGAACTCCACGCAGCGCGCGCCGCCGGCCAGGGAGCGGGCGGTGTCGTCGGCGCCGGCCGGTTCGGCCAGCACCAGTTGGCAGTCCGGGGCCGCAGTGGCCAGCGCCAGTGCGCTGCCGGCGGCCAGGCCGCCGCCACCGACCGGCACCACCAGCAGCTCGGGCGGGCCGTCGAGCCCGGCCATGTGGGTGGCCAGTTCCAGCGCGGCCGTGCCCTGGCCGGCGATCACCCGGGCATCGGCATAGGGGTGCACCAGCTGCGCACCGGTGTCGGCCTGGACCTGCGCACAGGTGTCCTCGCGCGCGGCCTGGGTGGCGGCGCAGCGCCACACGGTGGCGCCGTGGCGCTGGATGTTGGCCAGCTTGGCCGCCACCGCGCCTTCGGGCACCACCACGTGGCAGGCGATGCCGCGGGTGCGCGCGGCCAGGGCCAGGGCGGCGCCGTGGTTGCCGGAAGAGTGGGTGACCACCCCGCGCGCGGCTTCGGCGTCGTCCAGCGACCACACCGCATTGCAGGCGCCGCGGAACTTGAATGCGCCGCTGCGCTGCAGGTGTTCGCCCTTGAAGTACAGCCGGCAGCCGGCCAGCGCATCCAGGCTGCGCGAACGCAGCACCGGGGTGGCGGCGGCATGGGCGGCGATCCGCGCGGCGGCGGCGAGCACATCGTCGGCGGCGGCAAGGACGTGGGGCATCGGTTCAAGGGTAGCAGCCGGGCCGGTGCGCGCGTGGTCCCGGCAGCTGAACCACGGGCGTTCGCGGCGGCCGGGTTAAGCACGGATTCAATGCCCGGGCTGGAAGCTGCAGACTCGACCCTGGGGGGATGGATGATGAAGATGCGAGTGTTGACCGGCCTGGCCGCGGCGCTGGCGCTGGGCGGCTGTGCAAGCTACGACTACGTGGACCGCGGCGGTGGCTACTACACCGGCTCGTCGCCGCAGTCGGGCTATTCGTCCTACGGGTCGGTCTACGGCTATGGCGCCTATGGCGGTTACGGCTATGGCGCCCCGTATGGCTATCGCTACCGGCCCGGATGGTCGTTCGGGCTGGACTACGGCTGGCCCGGCTACGGCTACGCCCCCTATCCCGGCGGCTATATCGGTGGTACCTACTACCCGCGCCCGCCGTACTACCGGCCGCATCCGCAGCATCCGCCGCACCCGCCGCGGCCGGGTGACAACGACAACGACAGCGGGCCCCGACCCGAGCGGCCGCCCACCGCCGACACCGGGACGCCGCAGCTCAACCGCGCGCCCTGGCGCGACATCGAGCGCCTGCGTCGTGGCGAGATCAATGGCGAACCGCCGCCGCGCCGGCCGCGCCCGGCCGCTCTGGGCGGTGGCATCGACGCCGGCGTGGGCACGGGCCTGGGTCCGCAACCGCAGTCGTATGGCGATCGCATCCAGGCTCGGCCGCAGTATCCGGTCGGGGGCATGGTCGAAGGCGGGGTGCGGCCGCGGCCGCCGGTGGATTACTCCAGCCCGCGCCCGTCCAGCGGCCCGCGGTATGGCGGCGAGGGCGGCGAGGGCGGTGGACAGCGGATGCAGCAGCGCCCGGCCCGGACCGAGCGTCCGGAGTCGCCGCGTCCGGCACGGACTGCGACGCGCGACACGGATGAGCCCTGACGGGCGGCTTGCACTGGCGCGCGGCTGGTCGCAAGCTAGCCGCCACATGACCGGCTGCGTCAGGTTCTGACCCACCCGGTACGGTCCATGTCGATGTCCGGCAGGGAAATCTGGATCCCCCCTGTTCCGGCCCTGTCGGACGTCGGCACCTTCAAAACAGCCCGGCCCCGGCCGGGCTGTTTCTTT
>JAGOWL010000098.1:3318-9040 GCA_018060215.1 Pseudoxanthomonas sp. | reverse complement strand
TTCACCCACGCGGTATGGCTGGATCAGGCTTGCGCCCATTGTCCAATATTCCCCACTGCTGCCTCCCGTAGGAGTCTGGACCGTGTCTCAGTTCCAGTGTGGCTGATCATCCTCTCAGACCAGCTACGGATCGTCGCCTTGGTGGGCCTTTACCCCGCCAACTAGCTAATCCGACATCGGCTCATTCAATCGCGTGAGGCCTTGCGGTCCCCCACTTTCACCCGTAGGTCGTATGCGGTATTAGCGTAAGTTTCCCTACGTTATCCCCCACGACAGAGTAGATTCCGATGTATTCCTCACCCGTCCGCCACTCGCCACCCAGAGAGCAAGCTCTCCTGTGCTGCCGTTCGACTTGCATGTGTTAGGCCTACCGCCAGCGTTCACTCTGAGCCAGGATCAAACTCTTCACTTAAAATTACAGGCCCGAAGGCCAATACTTTCAGCTGCAGAAGTTCTACCCAGCTACGTATCGCTTGCTTAAAGCATTTGACTTGTTGCTGTTAAAACGTCTGCAAGATGGACAGTCATCCTTCCTGCAGGCGTCCGCACAAGTTACCTGCGCACACTGTCAAAGATCCTGGGAGTCGGCCTCAGCGCCTTCCTCCGTGTCCCGACGTTTCCGTCGAGGTGAGCCGCACATTCTGGCAGCTCGTTTTGGAAGTGTCAACACCGCGTCGCGATATTTTCATCTTCCTCTCGACCTGGCGGCGAACCGCTTCCGTCGAGGTGAGCCGCACATTCTGGCAGCTCGTTCTGGAAGTGTCAACACCGTGTTGCGGTGTCTCCATCTTCCCCTCGGCTTCAGCGGCGAACCGCTTCGGTCGAGGTGAGCCGCACATGTTGGCAGCTCGTTCCGGATCCGTCAACACCCGTGCGGGCCTTTTCGTTTCCGTCCCGCTTGTGGCTTCGAATCATGCGATTCGTTTCCAGCAAGTGGGCCGACCATTATAGGCGGCCCCGCCGGAACTGCAAGACCCTGCCTTGCCCGCGTGTTCGCAAGGCCCGCCGCCGCATGCTCCGCACGGGCGCGAACTATTGCCGGAACGCCGCCACGCCAGGCACCCGGCGACAGCTGATCGCGGCGCGGGCGCAGGCCCGGACGATCGATTCGCAGCTGGCGGCCGCCTGTGGCCAGTACAGGTACACCACGCGGGCACCGCTGGCCGCCGCGTCCATGACCGGCGCCAGCGGCTGGTCGTGGGCGTGGATCCGGCGGGCATCGCGTCGCGCCGGCCCCAGCGCCGGTTCGCCCACCTCCCCGGCCAGCACGATCACATCGGCTTCGTTGAGCGCCCGCAGCGCACGCAAGGTGTACAGGTCCGGCACGTCGCTGGCCTCGACCAGCACCACCGCGCCAGCCCGGTCCACGGAGGTGGGCTGCGCATCGAGTTCGGCCGCAAAGGCCGCCTCCAGCGCCGTGTCGCCGCCGCGCTCCCAGGCCTGCTCCATGCGGCCATCGAGCATGCGTTCGAACCAGCGGCGCCGCACCGCCGGATCCGGCAACTGGCTGCGGATGCGCCCGCGGTAGCGGGCGAACTGCGCGGCCAGCACGCCCAGCGAAGGACCGAGCGAGGTTTCCAGCTGTTCGCGCAGGCGCCTGGCCAGCATCGGTGCCGCCCCGCCGGAGGAGATGGCCACCACCAGCGGTGCGCGATCGACCACCGCCGGCACCTGGAAGCTGGACAGTTCCGCATCGTCGACCACGTTGACCAGGCGCCGGCGCCGGCCGGCCTGCCCGGCCAGCCCGGCGTTGAACGCCGGGTCGTCGGTGGCGGCCACCACCAGCCAGACCGCATCGAGCCAGGCCGGATCGAACTCGCCGACCAGCCGATGGATCCTGCCGGCGGCCAGCGCCGCGGCCAGATCCGGGTGGGCGATGTCGCGCGCATGCAGGTGGACGCGGGCGCCGGCCTGGAGCAGGGCGGCGACCTTGCGCGCGGCCACCTCGCCGGCCCCCACCACCAGCACTTCGCGACCGGCCAGGTCGGCGAACAACGGATACAGCGCCATGTCCTGGTTCCCGGTGCGAGGGCCTGCATCGTCTCCGCTGGCCGGGCGCTTGTCGATCCCGCCCGCGGGCGCAGGTTTCAGTCGCGCAGGAACGGCCCCAGCATCCCGCCCACCACTTCGGCCTGGTCCATGTGCAGGTGATGGCCGCCGGGCAGCACCTCCAACTGCGCATGCGGCACCGCGGCCAGGCGCTGGTGGCGCAATGGATCGGGGAAATAGGGCTGGGCCGGATCGGCGTACAGCACGCGCAGCGGACAGTTGATCGCGGCCAGCAGGTCGAGCACCTGCGGCTCGCACAGGCGCTGGTGCGAGGGCAGGGTCAGGCGCGGATCGCTGCGCCACACATGACCGCCGGCCAACGCGCGGGTGCCGCGTTCGACCAGCAGGCGCGCATGCGCCTCGTCCAGGCCATTGGCCTGGATGCGCGCACGCACCGCCAGCTCCAGTTCCGGGAACACCCGCAGCGACTTGCCCGGCAGTGCGCGCACCGCCGCTACCGCCTGGCGCAGGCGGGTGGCGGTGTGCTCGGGCGCCTCCACCAGCGGCCCCAGGGTTTCCACCAGGGCCAGCCGCTGCACCCGTTGCGGCACCGCCACCGCCAGCAGCGCGGCCACCGAAGCCCCCATCGAATGACCGAGCACGGCGAAACGCTCCCAGCCCAGTGCATCGGCCGCATCCAGGGCCGCATGCAGGTGGACGGCCTGGTCGTACTCGGCGCCCGGCGGCAGATGCGAACTGTGGCCATGCCCGGGCAGGTCCAGCAGCAGCAGATCCAGTCCGGACAGCCAGGGCAGCATCGGAACAAAACTGGCGGCGTTGTCCAGCCAGCCGTGCAGAGCCAGCACCGCCGGCCGGCCGGGGTTTTCCAGCCGCAGCCCGGCCAGTTCGCCCCAGGCGACCGGCACGCGCAGCTCCCGGGGTTCGATCGCCAGCGGGCTCATGTCGGCAGGCTCATGCCAGCGAACTCATGCCAGCTGCCGCGCGGCGGTCGCCGCCGGCCAGCCAGCGCACGGCGGTCGGCGGCCACCGCGTCACGACGCGCAGCTGCCGCCTCACGTTGCGCGAACGCCAGGTCACGACGCGCAGCCAGCGGCGCGGCGGGCCAGCTGGGCCAGCGCCTGGGCATGTTCGGGGGCGTCGTTCAGGCAGGGAATGTAGGCCAGCCGCCCGCCCTTGGCCTGGAAGTGCTCGGCCAGGCCCAGCGCCACCTCCTCCAGGGTCTCCAGGCAATCGACCGCGAACCCGGGGCAGACCACGTCCACCTCGCGCACCCCGGCGGCGGCCAGGCGGTCCAGCTCCGACAGGGTGGACGGCTCCAGCCAGCGTTCGCGGCCGAACCTGGACTGGTAGGACAGCGACCACTGCCCCGCGTCCAGGCCCAGCGCGGCGGCCACCGCGCTGGCACTGTCCTGGCAGCGCTGCGGATAGGGGTCGCCGGCGTTGGCGATGCGCTGTGGCAAACCGTGGAAGGAAAACAGCAGGTGCCGACCGCCGCCGTGCCGGTGGCGGTAGCGCCGGATCGAAGCAGCCACCGCCGCCACCCAGGCCGCGTCACTGGAATAGTCCTCGATCAGGGTGACATCCATGCCCGCCGTCTCCTCGGCCACCAGGTCGGCGACCGAGGCGGTGGTGGTGGTGGAGTACTGCGGATACAGCGGCAGCACCACCAGCTTGCGCACGCCGTCCACACGCAGTTCGCGCAGGGCCGTGCGCAACGACGGCGCGCCATAGCGCATGGCCGCCAGTACCCGCCATTGCGGCAGGCACTGCTGCAGCCCCTGGGCCAGGTGGTGGGTGTGGACCAGCAGCGGCGAACCTTCCTCGGTCCACACCTTGGCGTAGTTGGCGGCCGAGCGCGGGCCGCGCAGCGGCAGGATCAGGCCGTGCAGCAGCGGCTTCCACAGCAGCGGCGGGATCGACACCACGCGCGGATCGGAGAGGAACTCGCCCAGGTAACGGCGCACGGCCGCGGCGGTGGGCGCGTCGGGGGTTCCCAGGTTGACCGCGATCAGCGCGGTGTCGGCAGCGGCAGGCATGGCCACATTCTGACAGAGCCGCCGGCGCGGGACGTCCACGCGCACGCATGGCGGCGGACCTTCGTCGCCACTCCATCGCCCGGCTGCGGGGTGCGTCCACGCCGTGGGCGGCGGGCTGCGACGCTGGCGCAGGCGGTGATCGTCATGCACGATTCATTGCCGCCTGCTTAGTTTCGAGCCTGACCGCGGCCTGCCCCCGCATCCCGTTCCAGGAGCCTTCCATGCTGTCGCTGCCCAAATACCTGCTGCCACTGGCTTTCCTGTTCGCCGTCGCCGACCATGCCGCCGCCGCGCCACCGGAGGACGAGCGCGCACGCAATGCGGTGCGGGTGCTGTCGGAAATCCAGAAGATCCCCGAGCAGGCGATCCCGGACAAGCTGCTGGACGAGGCCCGCGCGATCCTGGTGGTCCCGGACACGATCAAGGCCGGCCTGGTGCTCGGCGGACGCCGCGGCCACGGCCTGATGTCGGTGAAGGGCACCGACGGCGCCTGGTCCAACCCGGTGTTCGTGACCCTGACCGGCGGCAGCGTCGGCTTCCAGGCTGGCGTGCAGTCGGCCGACGTGGTGCTGGTGTTCCGCAACGACCGCAGCCTGGACGACGTGGTCAACGGCAAGTTCACCCTGGGCGCCGATGCCGGCGTGGCCGCCGGCCCGGTCGGGCGCAGTGCGGCGGCGGCCACCGACGGCCAGCTGAAGGCCGAGATCTGGTCGTGGTCGCGCGCGCGCGGGCTGTTCGCCGGGGTGTCGCTGGATGGCGCGGTGCTGCAGATGGACCAGGATGCGCTGGCCCGGGTGTACGGTCCGTCCACCACCCCGCGCATGGTGCTCGAAGGCCGCGCACCGGCGCCGGCGTCCACGGCCGTGGTCGCCTTCCGCGACGGGCTGGAAGAAGCCAGCCACAAGGCGCGCGCGGCGCGTTCGGATGCCACGCCGGCAGTGGCTGCCCCTGCTGCCCACCCGGCCGCCGCGATCCCGGCGACCACGACCACGACCCCGGCCGCGGCCACCCAGGCAGCCGGCCAGGGCCCGCAGCCGACCCGCGGCTTCGAGCCGGTGGAGGAAGCGGCCACCCGCACCGAACCGCTGCCCTGATCGCTGCGCTATCCTGTCGCCTCTCCAGTCTTCACAAGTGAGCGTGTCATGGGCGGCCTGAGCATCTGGCATTGGATCATCGTGCTGGTCGTGGTGTTGCTGGTGTTCGGCACCAAGCGCCTGCGCAATGCCGGCAAGGACCTGGGTGAAGCGGTCAAGGGCTTCAAGGACGGCATCCGCGAGACGGACAAGCCGGGCGGGCAGTTGTCGGATCAGCGCAGCGCCGAACCGGCGGACAAGGCCCGCAGCGAGGCCGAACGCGATTCCTCCAAACACTGATCCGGCGGCGGTCGCGCGCGGATGTTCGATATCGGCTTTGGCGAACTGCTGCTGATCGCAGTGGTCGCGCTGGTGGTGCTGGGCCCGGAGCGGCTGCCCAAGGCAGCACGTTTCGCCGGCTTGTGGGTCCGCCGGGCGCGCGCGCAGTGGTATTCGGTCAAGTCCGAACTGGAACGGGAACTGGAAGCCGAGGACCTCAAGCGCGGCCTGGCCGAGGCCCAGGCCACGATCGGGCAGGCGCAGTCGCAGCTGCAGGAGCAGTTCGGGCAGGCCCAGGCGGCCGTGCGCGAGCACACCGACGCG
>JAGOWL010000098.1:0-3218 GCA_018060215.1 Pseudoxanthomonas sp. | reverse complement strand
CCCCGCCGGAAGGAAGCGATGGACCGCAACGGCCCTGATCCCGCCGGCACGGCGGCCGAAAGCAGCCTGATGGAGCACCTGCTGGAGCTGCGCACGCGCCTGCTGCGCGCCCTGGCCGGGCTGGTGGCGGTGCTGCTGGTCCTGCTGCCGTTCGCCAACAAGCTCTACGCCTGGCTGGCCGCGCCGCTGCTGGACAAGCTGCCCACCGGCGGCCAGCTGATCGCCGTGCAGGTGGCCTCGCCATTCTTCACCCCGCTCAAGCTGGCGTTCTTCGTGGCCCTGGTGCTGTCGGCGCCGTGGCTGCTGTACCAGGCCTGGGCGTTCGTGGCCCCGGGCCTGTACCAGCGCGAAAAACGCCTGGCGCTGCCGCTGCTGGCCTCGGCGGTGATCCTGTTCTACGCCGGCTGCGCGTTCGCCTATTTCGTGGTGCTGCCGGCGGTATTCGGCTTCCTCACCGCGATCAAGCCCGAGGGCGTGGCGATGATGACCGACATCAACGCCTACCTGGACTTCGTGCTGGTGATCTTCCTGGCCTTCGGCGCCAGCTTCCAGCTGCCGGTGGCGCTGGTGATCCTGGTGGCCCTGGGCTGGGTCACGCCCGAACAACTGCGCGCCGGCCGCGGCTACGCGATCGTGGGCATCTTCGTGCTGGCCGCGCTGATCACCCCACCGGACGTGGTGTCGCAGCTGCTGCTGGCGATCCCGATGTGCCTGCTCTACGAGGCCGGGATCCTGGCATCGCGCCTGGTGACCCCGCGCGAAGGCAAGGTCACCGCCGGCGGCTGACGCCGGGGCGCGCTCAGGCTTCCAGCTGGCCTGGCACGGCCTTGGCCACCCCAGCCTCGCCGGCCGGCTGGCCGAACACCTGCATCCACGCGGTATAGGTCGCGCCGGCCAGCATCGGCATCATCACCGCCATCATCAACAGCTGGCCCACCAGCATCGCCACCGCCACGCCCAGCAGCAGCTGCACCAGCGCGGCGATCACGAACACGATGAAGTAGGTGGCGAAGAACGACACCAGGACCATGGCGAAGAACAGCAGCACCGCCGGCAGGTTGTGCAGGCAGGCGCGCAGGCTGTCGCCCATGGCCGCGATGCCGTGGCGGCGGTCGAACAGGATCCGCGGCACCGACACGAACACGGTCAGCGCCACCGCCACCGCGGCCACCAGCACCAGCAACAGCCACAGCAGGATGCGCCCGGACGGCAGCCCGGCCACCAGTGCCTGCACCTGCTCCGGGCTCGGCTGCTGCCCGGCCTGGGCCATCGTGTTGAACTGCTCGCTGACCTGGGCCATGTGCTGCAGCTGCTGGGAACCGACCAGCACCAGCAATCCGATACCCAGCACCAGGCCGGCGACCAGCTGCGGCAGCAGGGTCGCCAGCAGCTGCGGCACGCGCTGCTCACGCACGCCGGCGAGCAGGTGCAGCGGCTGTGGCGCGCGTCCCTGATCGACTTCGCGCACCGCCCAGACCAGGCCGGCGAACAGCAGCGGGCCGGCCACGGCGACCAGCAGTTGCAGCACCGCCGCCAGCGACGGCACCGCCAGCCCCAGGGCCACCACCAGCGAAGCCAGCAGGCCCCACAGCGCACCCAGCGCGCCCAGGCCCAGGGGGGAGCGCCTGAGCAGGCCGAAGCCGCCCAACACCCATTCGGCACCGGCCGATGCCGGCAACTTGCGCAACTGTTCCATGCTCATCCCTGGTGGCCACTGCGGGCGCCCGTGGACGGGCGCGCAGCGGTGATTATCGGTGATCGGCCGCCGCAATGCCCGGCCGTGGATTTCAGCCTGCCCCGCCCCGGCCCGGGTTCACCCGCGCATGCTGGACGAAGCGGCGCAGCAGGCGGCGGGCCTGCGGCGCGGCGCTGACGTCGCGGGCGATGCTGCGCGGGCAATGGCCGTGGTCGCGCAGGCACTGGGCACGGGCGGTCACGTAGCCGCGCATGTGATGGGTGGCGAACTCCGGATGGAACTGCACGCCCCAGGCCCGGTCGCCCCAGCGGAAGGCGTGGCAGCCGTCCTGTTCGGAGCGGGCCAGCACCGTGGCCCCCTGCGGCGGCTGAAGTACCGTCTGCAGGTGGGTGGCATGGGCGGCGAAGCGCGCCGGCATCGCCGCGAACAGCGGATCCTCGAAGGCCGGCGGGTGCAGGTCGATGAACACCGTGCCCGACTCGCGCCCGGCCGGGTTGTAGTCGACCTTCCCGCCCAGCGCGTGGGCCAGCAACTGGTGGCCGTAGCAGATGCCCAGCAGCGGCATGCCGCCGTGCACCGCCTGGCGGATCCAGTCGGCGGTGCGCTCGCTCCATTCGGCCCGGTCGGTGACGTAGGCCGCCGAGCCGGTGACGATGACCCCGGCCAGGCCGGCCGCCGGCGGCAGCGCCTGGCCACCTTCCACATTGACCTCGACCACCTCGTGCGCGGCCAGGCCGGCGGCCACCCGGATCCAGTGCGGGAAGCGGCCGTGGCGGCGCAGGCTGGCCACCGGCTGGCCGGTTTCGACGATCAGGAAGGGGGCGGGCCGGGGGTTCACGATCGCAGCGGCAAGGGCCTGGAAAAGTAGCGGATGAAAGCGTCCAGCCCCGTGTGGCGCGGGGCTTGGGCCTATACTAGCCCGCTTTTCCGCACTGCAATAAACCCCGATGACCGGACCGACTTTCCAGGGACTGATCCAGGCGCTGAACGCCTACTGGGCCGAGCAGGGCTGCGTGCTGATCCAGCCGCTGGACCTGGAGGTGGGCGCCGGCACTTTCCACCCGGCCACCTTCCTGCGCGCGCTCGGCCCGGAACCGTGGAACGCCGCCTACGTGCAGCCCAGCCGCCGCCCCACCGATGGCCGCTACGGCGACAACCCCAACCGACTGCAGCGCTACTACCAGTACCAGGTGGTGATGAAGCCCAACCCGGACAACATCCAGGAGCTGTACCTGGGCTCGCTGCAGTCGTTGGGCATCGACCCGCGCGTGCACGACCTGCGTTTCGTCGAGGACAACTGGGAATCGCCGACCCTGGGTGCCTGGGGCCTGGGCTGGGAGGTGTGGCTCAACGGCATGGAGGTGACCCAGTTCACCTACTTCCAGCAGGCTGGCGGCCTGGAGTGCCGGCCGGTGCTGGGCGAGATCACCTACGGCCTGGAACGGCTGTGCATGTACCTGCAGAACGTGGACAACGTCTACGACCTGGTCTGGACCACCGGCCCGCAGGGCGTGGTCACCTA
>JAGOWL010000214.1 GCA_018060215.1 Pseudoxanthomonas sp. | reverse complement strand
GGTCACGGTGGTGGAGTTCATGGACCAGCTGATGCCGGGCGCCGACAAGGACCTGGTCAAGCCGCTGGCCGACCGGCTGAAGAAGCAGGGCATCGAGGTACATCTCAAGACGAAGGCTGCCGGCGTCAAGGCCGAAAAGAAGGGCATTACCGTCAGCTTCGAAGCAGCCAGCGAAGGCGAAAAGCCGGCGCTGGCCTCGGGCACCTGGGACCGGGTGCTGGTGGCGGTCGGCCGCGCGCCGAACGGGAAGAAGATCGACGCCGACAAGGCCGGCGTGCAGGTCAGCGAGCGCGGATTCATCCCGGTGGACCGGCAGATGCGCACCAATGTGCCGCACATCTTTGCCATCGGTGACATCGTCGGCAACCCGATGCTGGCGCACAAGGCCACCCACGAGGGCAAGCTGGCGGCCGAAGTGGCCGCGGGCGAAAAGAAGGAATGGGTGGCGCGGGTGATCCCGTCGGTAGCCTATACGAGCCCGGAAATCGCCTGGGTCGGGGTCACCGAGACCGAGGCCAAGGCCAGAGGCCTGAAGGTGGGCATCGGCAAGTTCCCGTGGGCAGCCAGCGGCCGCGCGATCGGCATCGGCCGCACCGAGGGCTTCACCAAGCTGGTGTTCGACGAGGCCAGCCACCGCATCATCGGTGCCGGCATCGTCGGCGTGCATGCCGGCGACCTGATCTCCGAGTTGGCGCTGGCGATCGAGATGGGCGCCGAAGCGGCCGATATCGGTGCCACGATCCACCCGCATCCGACTTTGGGCGAGACCGTGGCCATGGCCGCCGAGGTCTACGAGGGCACCATCACCGATCTCTATCTGCCCAAGCGCAAATAGGAACGCGAGGGCGCGGCATGCCGAAAGTGGCTGGCCGGGCAGCCCCGGCAGGGGCGGGGCGCAGGCACTGACCGGCGCCTCGTGCCCTTGAATGCGGCCAACAGCGGCGAACATGCAGTCAACCTGCGCCGATCAGTCGGAATAAAAAAGCCCCGGACGGGGGTCCGGGGCCTGGGCCGGGCGCTGGACCGACGAGGTTTTCCGTCCCGGCAGGGGATGGACCGGCTCCGGCAGGGGAAGTTCCGTGCCCGGTCCCCCCTCTTTTGCCGGTTGTCCGGGAAAATGTCCCGCTGCTATACTTTTGCGGCTCGACGGGCCGGTTTGTGTTCCCCCGTCCTCCGTCCCACCCCCGCAGGACCCATCGCGTGCTGAACTCCGTTGGCGCAGGCCGGCGACAGGCCGGTCGCGCAATCGCCTGGCAGGTGGGGGCGACGTTGCTGGTTGCGCTGGCCTGCCTCTGGCAGGGACTGGCCTGGTCGGTGGCGGCGCTGGTGGGCGGTGGCGCGGTGGTGCTGGCCGGCTGGCTTTCGGCGCGGATCGCGCTGGGCGGCGGCGTCGAGACCGCGCTGCCGGCGCTGGCCCGGCTGGTGGCCGGGGTGGTGGCGAAGTGGCTGGTGCTGGTGGTCGTGCTGGTGCTGGGCGTGCTCGCCCTGGGCCTGCCGCCGCTGCCGATGCTGGCCGCCGCGGTGCTGGTGCTGCTGGCGCAGCTGCTGGCGCTGGCGCTGGGCAGGTGAGTTTGAAGTGTGGTCGATCCGATCGATCTGGCAGTGACACAACAGGAAAACCGGAATCATGGCGGCTGAGGCGGAACTGACCCCTACCAGCTACATCCAGCACCACCTGAAGAACCTGACCCATTCGGTGGGCGAGGGCAGCTTCTGGACGCTGAACGTGGACACGTTCGTGACCGCGCTGCTGATGGGCCTGTTGATGGTGGTCCTGTTCTGGCTGGCCACCCGCAAGGCCACCGCCGGCGTGCCGGGCAAGTGGCAGGCCTTCGTCGAGATCTGCCTGGAGTTCGTCGACCGCCAGGCGCGCGACACCTACCACGGGACCAGCAAGCTGGTGACGCCGATCGCGATCACCCTGTTCTTCTGGATCCTGCTGATGAACCTGATCAAGATGGTTCCGGCCGATTTCATCGCCAAGCCGCTGGAATGGGTGGGCATCCACTACTGGAAGCCGGTGCCCACCGCCGACGTCAATGCCACCCTGGGCATGTCGATCAGCGTGTTCTTCCTGATGCTGTTCTTCGGCCTGCGGGCCAAGGGCGTGGGCCACTTCACCCTGGAGTTCCTGACCCAGCCGTTCGGCAAGTGGATGCTGCCGTTCAACCTGATCCTCAACATCGTCGAGTGGGTGAGCAAGCCGATCTCGCTGGCGATGCGACTGTTCGGCAACATGTTCGGCGGCGAGATCGTGTTCCTGCTGATCTGGGTGCTCGGCGGCGCCGGCATCGCCGGCATGTTCGCCGGTGCGGCCTTCGGCTTCGGCTGGATGATCTTCCACCTGCTGGTGATCCCGCTGCAGGCGTTCATCTTCATGATGCTGTCGATCGTGTACCTGAGCCTGTCCGAAGACAGCCACTGACCCGTTTCACCGCTTACCGCTTCACCCCTTCACCCTTCGCTTCAACCTCTAGCAATCCGTTCCGGAGAAAACCATGGAAACCGCACTGACCGCCCTCGCTTCCGTCCAGGCTTCGACCGTTCTGGCCATCGGCATCATGATCGGCCTGGCCGCGCTGGGCGCCGGCCTGGGCCTGGCCATCATGGCCGGCAAGTTCCTGGAGTCGGCCGCCCGCCAGCCGGAGCTGATCCCGGTGCTGCAGGTCCGCATGTTCATCACCGCCGGCCTGATCGACGCCGCGTTCATCATCTCGGTCGCCGTCGGCCTGCTGTTCGC
>JAGOWL010000097.1 GCA_018060215.1 Pseudoxanthomonas sp. | reverse complement strand
CGCGCCACGACGTCGGGGGCGTGGCCCCGACCTACGGGGGGGCGTCGTCCAGCAGTTCAAGGGCCATGACCAGCGCGTCTTCACGCCCGGTTGCGGCCGGGTAATAGCGTGGCCGGCGGCCGATCTCGTTGAAGCCCTCGCTGTGGTACAGGGCGATGGCCTGCGGGTTGGAAGGACGCACCTCCAGGAACACCCGCTGCACGCGATGGTCGCGCGCGGTCTTCAGCAGCGCGCGCAGCAGGTGCCGGCCCAGCCCGCGTGACTGCCGTTCCGGTGCCGTGCACAGATTGAGCACATGCGCCTCGCCGGCGGCGATGCTCATCACCGCGTAGCCGGCCGGCCGGTCATCCTCCAGCGCCAGCAGGGCCTGGTGCCCGGCCAGCACGCAATCGCGGAAGATGCCCCGGGTCCACGGGAACGGGTAGGCGCGACGTTCGATAGTCACCACCGCGTCCAGGTCGCCCTCGCGCATGGCACGCAAGCGCCAGGCCCGCTCGGTTTCGCGCACGGCCGCGCTCATTGCGCCCGCTTGCGCAGTGCGCGCAACTGCGGCCAGAACGCGCGCTTGGCCCGCGCATCGCCACGCAGCGCTTCCAGCGGCCATTGCGCCATCAGCGCCTGGGTGCCCGGGTCGGAAGGATCCAGGCCCGAGGCCCGCAACAGGGCCAGGCCCAGGCGATCGGGCAGCGGCGCCGGGCGACGCATGGCCCCGGGCCGGCCTGCGGTGGCCTCCAGCGCAGCGACAGATGCTGCGGCAGGCGCAGCAGGCGCAAGTGGCACCGGTCCGCGCCCGGTCGCGCCGTCCGCCGGTGCCGGCACCACAGCTGCCGCAGCCGCTGCCGACGCAGGCGAAGCCCCTCCCAACCCCTTCGCGGCAGCCGGCTCCGGCACGCCCACATCGGGGACCGGCCGGAGCGGTACGGATACTGCTCCGGGCCCAGGCCCGGCGTCGGCCTCCCCGCTGCGCAGGACCACATGCCCCAGCGCCTGCAACCAGCGCCGCTGCTGCGGACTCCATGCGGCAGGCCCGGCGGTGTTCACGCCGCTCCCGCCGGCCGCATCCGCTGCCACAGCGCCAGCACCGGGCCGGACAGGGCGTAGATCACGCCCACCGCCAGCAGCACCCGCGGCAGGTCGATCACCAGCAAGGCCAGCACCACCGGCACCAGCAGCAGCACCGCGAACGGTACCCGGTCGGCGCGGGCGCCGTCGCGGCCGCCGCCCTTGAAGCTCCAGTAGCGGATCCGGCTCACCATCAGCAGGCCGGCGGCCAGGGTCACGCCCAGGGCGACGTAGCGCAGCTCCTCGCCGCCCCAACCCAGCTCGCCATCGGCGAAGGCCCAGACGAAGGACATCATCAGGCCCGCCGCCGCCGGACTTGCCAGCCCAACGAACCAGCGCTTGTCCACGGTCGCGACCTGGGTGTTGAAGCGGGCCAGGCGCAGTGCCGCGCAGGCCGCGTACAGGAAGGCCACCGCCCAGCCCACCCGGCCCATCGTGCCGCCGTCGAATTTCAGCGCCGACAGCGCCCAGTGGTACATCACCAGCGCCGGGGCCAGGCCGAAGCTGACCAGGTCGGCCAGCGAGTCGTACTGCACGCCGAACTCGCTGCTGGTGCCGGTCAGGCGGGCCACCCGGCCATCCAGGCCATCCATGATCGCGGCCACGAACACGGCGATGGCCGCGGCGGTGAACTGGCTGTTGGCCGCGGCGATGATCGCGTAGAAGCCGGCGAACAACCCGCAGGTCGTGAACAGGTTGGGCAGCAGGTAGATCCCGCGCGAGCGCGGCGGCGGTCGGTCTTGGTCCATCCGGCCAGTGTACGGCCGAGCCGGCCGCCTGCGAACCGCCCCGGACTTGCCAGCGACGCGGCCGGGTGCTGCAATCGGCCCCGTCCTCCCCGGAGACCTGCCGATGCGCCTCCTGTCCCGCTCCTGCCTGCTGCTCCTGGCCGCCGGCCTGTGCACCAGCGCCAGCGCCACCAACGTGTACCAGTGGAAGGACGCCAAAGGCGTCCTGCACTCCTCCGACAAGCCACCGCCGGGGCAGAAGTACGAAACCCGCCGCATCGACCAGCGCGGCCAGACCGTGGACGCGGATCCGGTGGAGAAGGCCGCACCCAGCCCGCAATGCCTCACCGCCCAGCAGAACCTGTCGCTGCTTTCGAGCGGCGTGCAGGTCCAGCAGGACACCGACGGCGACGGCAAGCCCGATGGCATGCTCAGCCCCGAGGAACGGGCTTCGCAGAAGAGCCTGGCCGAAGCGGCGGTCAAGGCCTACTGCCCGCCCGCCGGCAACTGAATCCCGCGCACGACCCGGGTGACCGGGCCGGCCAGGCCGCGGGCGCCGGCGACCGGCCCGATCGGGCGTGCGCTCCGCTTCGGGTGGATCGCTGGCAGAATGTCGGGTTCCGCTCCCTGATCCCTGCCCGCGATGCGCCTGTCCCGCTTCCACCTGCACACCACCAAGGAAACCCCGGCCGACGCCGAACTGGCCAGCCATCGGCTGATGCTGCGCGCCGGCATGATCCGCAAGCTCGCCGCCGGCCTGTACACCTGGTCGCCGCTGGGCCTGCGCGTGCTGCGCAAGGTCGAGGCGGTCGTACGCGAGGAAATGGACCGCGCCGGGGCGCTGGAACTGCAGCTGCCGACCATCCAGCCGCGGGAACTGTGGGAAGAGACCGGGCGCTGGGAGAAGTTCGGCGGCCAGCTGCTGAAGATCCGGGATCGCAAGGACGCCGAGTACTGCTACAGCCCTACCGCCGAGGAGGCGGTCACCGACTTCGCCCGCCAGGAACTGGGCAGCTACAAGCAGTTGCCGGTGAACTTCTACCAGATCCACAGCAAGTTCCGCGACGAGATCCGCCCGCGCTTCGGGATCATGCGTGCGCGCGAGTTCCTGATGAAGGACGCCTATTCCTTCCACCTCGACGACGCCTGCCTGGCACGCGAGTACGAAAACATGAAGGCCGCCTACATCCGCGTGTTCACCCGCCTGGGGCTGGAATTCCGCGCGGTGCAGGCCGATTCGGGCGCCATCGGCGGCGACGCATCGCAGGAATTCCACGTGCTGGCCGACTCGGGCGAGGACGCGCTGGCGTTCTCCACCGGTTCCGATTATGCGGCCAACGTGGAGACCGCGCAGGCGGCCGCGCCCGGCCCGCGCCCGGCCGCGACCGAAGCGTTGCGCAAAGTCGAAACGCCCACCCAGAAGACCTGCGAGGACGTGGCCGCCCTGCTCGGCATCGCCCTGCAGCGCACGGTCAAGTCGGTGGCGGTGATGGGCGCCGACGGCTTCGTGCTGGCGCTGGTGCGCGGCGACCACGCGGTCAACGAAATCAAGCTGGGCAAGCTGGCCGGACTGGCCGACTACCGCCTGGCCACCGAGGCCGAGATCCTCGAACACCTCGGCAGCGAGCCGGGTTTCCTCGGCCCGCTCGGCGCGAAGAGGCCGATCCGGGTGGTGGCCGACCGCGAGGTCGCGGCGATGGCCGACTTCGTGGTCGGCGCCAATGAGCGCGGCTTCCATCTCGCCGGGGTCAACTGGGGCCGCGACCTGCCCGAAGCCGACGTGGTGGCCGACATCCGCAACGTGGTCGAAGGTGATCGCGCAGCCGACGGCGGTGAGATCCGGCTGGCCCGTGGCATCGAGGTCGGCCACGTGTTCCAGCTCGGGCGCAAGTATTCGGAAGCGATGAAGTTCAGCGTGCTCGACGACACCGGCAAGGCCAGCGTGCCGGCGATGGGCTGCTATGGCATCGGCGTGTCGCGGATCGTGGCCGCGGCCATCGAGCAGAACCACGACGAGGCCGGCATCGCCTGGCCGGCACCGATGGCACCGTGGGCCGTGGCCGTGTGCGTGATCAACCCGAAGAAGGACGCCGCCGTGGACGCAGCCGCCGAAGCGCTGCTGGCGCAGCTGCAGGCTGCCGGCGTGGAAGCGGTGCTCGATGACCGCGGCCTGCGCCCGGGTGCGATGTTCGCCGATATCGAACTGATCGGCATTCCGCAGCGGGTGGTGGTATCCGAACGCGGGCTGGCCGCCGGCACCTTCGAGTACAAGGCGCGCAGCGGCGGCGACGCCGAGGCACTGGATCGGACCCAATTGCTGGAACGACTGGGCGCGGCCTGAGCGGATCGGGGCCGACGACTCCGGAGGGCTGGGCGAATGCGCCTGCCTCGTGCAGGAGCCCGGGTTGCGGGCGATGGCAGTCATCGATAATCCGTGCCCGATTATCGCGGGATAATCGGCGTATTCCACAGGCTTCGATTTGCCCCCATTATCCCCGTGCATTACCCTCGGGTTTCCGTGTCCACGCATTGGCATGGTTCCATCATGATCCGGAGTACCCGATGTCGATCGATCTGAAGAAACTTTCCTCGAAGGAACTCGACGCGCTGATCGCCACGGCGAAGAAGCGCCAGGCGCAGTTGAACCAGCGCGCACCGGTGGCGCAGGTGCGCGGCAAACTGACCCGCCTGGCCAAGGCCGAGGGTTACACCATCGAGGAACTGTTCGGCGGCTCGACCCGTTCCGGCACCGCGCGCAGGGCCCCGGCCGCAGGCAAGCGCAAGACCGCCAAGGTCGCGCCCAAGTACCGCAACCCGGACAATTCGAAGGAAACCTGGACCGGCCGCGGCAAGCAGCCGCGATGGCTGGCCGCCTACACCGCCAAGGGCCGCGACCTGGGCGAATTCCTGATTCCCGGCACCGCCAAACCCACGCCCAAGCCCAGGACCGTGGGCAAGAAGCGCGTGGTCAAGAAGGCCAGGTAACCGCGCGCCGGCCGCAACCAGAAAGCGCCGGCCTCGCGCCGGCGTTTTTGTCGCGGGCGCTTTTCCACGGGCGCATGTCAGGTCACCCCGGTCACAGGTTCTTGCGCGCCGGGATCAGCAGGTTGCCGAACAACAGGCCGGCCACCAGCGCCAGCACGATGTTGGTCACCAGCAGCAGCGCGCTCTGGCCCGCATCCACGTCCTGCTGCTGGACCAGGGTGAGCAGGCCGCGCAGGCTGGCGCTGCCGGGTACCAGCATGATGATGCCCGGTACCCGCACCAGCGCACCGGGCCGTTGCATCCAGCGGCCGAAGGCATTGCCGGCCGCGGTCAGCGCCAGCGCCGAGAGGAAGATCCCGGCCGGGCTGCCCCAGGCCAGGCCGGCATAGCGCGAAATCATGTAGCCGGCGATGGCCGCGCCCATCACCCAGGGGTAGTCGCGACGGCGCGCCTTGAACAGCACCGCGAAGGAAAACGACGCCAGCACCAGGGCCGACCACTCCACCCAGTCCGGCTGCGGTCGCCAGGCCCGCACCTGCGGATGCAGGCCTAGAATGTCCAGCACCTGGATGGCGATGATCGCGCCCACGGTCAGCTTCATCATCGTGGTCAGCGCACCGGCGAAGCGCGCCGTGCCCGAAACCCAGTGCTGGCTGCTCAACTCGTTCATCGCGTTGGTGATGGCCATACCGGGCAACAGCACCACCAGCGAAGCGATCACCACGGTGTTGAGGTTCAACGGCGAGATCCACACTGCCACCAGGGTGGCCAGGACACCGGCCAGCAACCCGGCCAGCGCCTCGGAGGCTTCGCGCCAGGCCGGGCGCGGGCTGGCGTACAGGTCAAGCAGGCCGATCGCCAGCCCAGCCACGCCGGCGGTGGCGATGTCCGGCCACGGCAACCGCCACAGGCCGGCCACCGCGGCGGCGGCCAGGCCGAAGGTCAGCACCTGCATCACCCGCGTGCGCGTGGACGCCGGGCGATCGAGCGTGCGCAGCGCGGTATGGCCCTGGGCCACGCTCATCTGGCCGGTGGCCACCGCCTCGGCGATGCGGTCGGCCTCGCACAGCTTGTGCAGGTCGTTCTCGCCCGGTGACAACCGGATCACCCGCGTGGTGTCGGTGCTGCCCAGGGGCTTGGCCGGATCGCTGAAGCTCAGGATCAGGCCGGTGGGGTTGGACCAGGGCTCGCATTCCAGGTCCAGGCGCTGGGCCAGGGCCACGATCGCCCCTTCCAGGCGCTGAGCGGTGGTGCCGTAGCGATGCAGGCGCGCGGCCATTTCCGCCACGAAGGCCATGCGCTGGGCGTAACTGGCGGTGGGTCGGGCGACGGCGTCCATCGCGGCATTATCGCCCGGGATGCGGTCGCCGCCGCCACCATCGGGGGGCTGCGGCGGCGGGCCCGATATCGCAGCGGCCACACGCGAAGCCTGGCCGCTTCCGGGTATGCTCGCCGGCGGAACACGTGCATGAACGAATCGACCTCTTCCCCGCCAGGCTGGAACCCCGCCCCCGGCGATCCGTCCAGGATCGTACTGTCCGGGGCGTGGACGCTGGAACACGCCAAGGCCGTGGCCGAGTGCCTGCGCACGATGCCCCGGGACATCACCATCCTGGACGCCAACCGGATCGAGCGGGTGGATTCGGCCGGGGTGGCCCAGTTGATCCGGCACGCCCACCGCCAGGGCCTGGACGACGAGCACCTGCTGTTCCGCGACGAGCACCAGCCGCTGGCCCAGCTGATCGGCGACGTCCCCGACGACCGCCCGGCGCGGCGCGGCGACTACGGTTTCCTGGCCGCACTCGATCGCATGGGCCGGGCCACCGAAGCGGCCTGGCAGAACATCGTGCAGCTGCTCGGCTTCACCGGCGAGAACCTGGCCAAGCTGGTGCGCATGCTGCGCGAACCGCGCCGCTTCCGCCTCACCGCCACCGTCGCGCACATGGAAGCGGTGGGCCTGGACGCGGTGCCGCTGGTGGCGCTGCTGTCCTACCTGATCGGCGCGGTGATCGCCTTCCTGGGCGCGACCATCCTGCGCGACTTCGGCGCCGAGATCTTCGTGGTCGAACTGGTCGCCATCGCCACCTTCCGCGAACTGGCCGTGCTGATGACCGCGATCGTGGTCGCCGGCCGCACCGCCTCGGCCTTCACCGCCCAGATCGGTACGATGAAGGCACGCGAGGAGATCGACGCGATCCGCACCCTGGGGCTGGACCCGATCGACCTGCTGGTGATCCCGCGGGTGCTGGCCCTGCTGGTGATGCTGCCGCTGCTGACCTTCATCGCCATGCTCGCCGGCCTGGCCGGCGGCGTTACCGTGGGCGCCTTCGACCTGGACATCCCGCCGCAGATGTACATCGCGCGGATGAACGAGAGCGTGCGCGTGCAGCACTTCCTGGTGGGCATGTCCAAGGCGCCGGTGTTCGCCATGGTGATCGGCCTGATCGGCTGCCTGGAAGGGCTGAAGGTCACCGGCACGGCGCAGTCGGTCGGCGAACGCACCACCTCGGCGGTGGTGCAGACCATCTCGCTGGTCATCGTCCTCGACGCGTTCTTCGCGTTGTGGTTCATGCACATGGACTGGTAGGCGGAAAACGGTGAACGGCCCGTCGCAATCGCAGGTAAACCAAGACCCGACCTCGGCCATCTCGGTGCGCGGCCTGGTCAACCGCTTCGGCAGCCAGACCGTGCACGACGGCCTGGACCTGGACGTGCGCCGCGGCGAGATCCTGGGCGTGGTTGGCGGCTCGGGCACCGGCAAGTCGGTGCTGATGCGCACCATCCTGGGCCTGCGCCGGCCCAACGCCGGCCGCATCCAGGTGCTGGGCGTGGACGCACTGGCCGACGATCCGGCCGCGCGCCTGCACGTGGAACGCAACACCGGCGTGCTGTTCCAGGACGGGGCCCTGTTCTCCTCGCTGACGGTGGGCGAGAACGTGCAGGTGCCGATCAAGGAACACCACCCGGAGCTGCCCGAGTCCTGGCGCTACGAACTGGCCCTGCTCAAGGTCAAGCTGTCCGGGCTGCCGGCCGACGCCACCGACAAACTGCCGTCGCAGCTGTCCGGCGGCATGCGCAAGCGCGCCGGCCTGGCCCGGGCCCTGGCGCTGGATCCGCCGCTGCTGTTCCTGGACGAGCCCACCGCCGGCCTGGACCCGATCGGCGCGGCCGCCTTCGACCGCCTGCTGCGCACCCTGCGCGACGCGCTGGGCCTGACCGTGTTCCTGATCACCCACGACCTGGACACCCTGTACGCTATCTGCGACCGGGTGGCGGTACTGGCCGACCGCAAGGTCGTTACCGTCGCCCCGCTGGAACAGGTCGAGCAGTTCGACCACCCGTGGGTGCAGGAATACTTCCACGGCCCGCGTGCCCGCGCCGCGCGCAATGCGCGCCAGAACGACATCAGCGACACCACGAAAGAGGCTGGCTGAACCATGGAAACCCGCGCCAACTACGTGCTGATCGGTGCCTTCACCCTGCTCACGGCGATCGGCCTGCTGCTGTTCGGACTATGGGCGGCCAAGTTCTCCTCCGAGCGCAGCTGGCAGCAGTACAAGATCGTGTTCGACGAATCGGTGGCCGGTCTGTCGGTGGGCAGCCCGGTGCAGTTCAACGGCATCGCGGTCGGCTCGATCCAGGAACTGTCGCTGGATCCGAACGACCCGCGCCGGGCAATCGCGATCATCCGCGCCGACGCCCGCGCCCCGGTCAAGACCGACACCCGTGCGCGCATGGCCATCACCAGCGTCACCGGGCCGTCGATCATCCAGCTCACCGGCGGCAGCCCCGGCACGCCGCGGCTGGTGGACGTGGACAAGCGCGATCCCCCGGTGATCCTGACCTCGCCCTCGGCCCTGCAGAACATCGCCGACACCGCCAACCGCCTGGTCGAACGCCTGGACGTGGTGCTCAGCGAAGCCAACGTCGAGCACATCTCGGCCACCCTGGAGAACCTGGACCGGATCAGCGCCACCCTGGCCGACCGCGACCAGGGCATGGAAGCGCTGCTGGTCAGCGCACGCGATGCCGCGCGCAACCTCGACACCACCCTGCAGACCACCAACGGCACCATGCAGCGCCTGGACCGCAACCTGGTGCAGCAGCTTCCACAGATCATCACCCGGCTCGAATCCACCCTGGCGCGGCTGGATTCGGCCGCCGGCAACGCCGACGCGATCCTCGGCGAGAACCGCGCCGCCATCCACAGCTTCGCCAATGACGGCCTGGGCCAGCTCGGCCCGACCCTGGTCGAACTGCGCGGCCTGATCGGCGACCTGCGCCAG
>JAGOWL010000213.1 GCA_018060215.1 Pseudoxanthomonas sp. | reverse complement strand
AACCACGCGGCGGACGAAATCCCCTTGCAGCGGCGGCCCCCACCCGAAGCCGGGGCTTCTGCTCTGGACTTGCAGGGGGCGGACCCATGCCCCCTCAATTCGGAGAAGAACCTTTTTCTTTGATCCCTCTCAGTAGAGCAGGTAGCGCCGGCGCAACTCCTCGAAACGGCGCAGCTCCGGCTGCCAGCGTGCCTCGATGGACTCCAGTGGTTGCCCGTCTAGGATCGCCTGGCGGATCCAGGCGTTGCCGGCGAGCAGGTCGAAGAACGGTCGGCCCTGGTTCACCGCATCGCCCTCAAGGAACCGGAACTGGTCCGGATACACGTCGTGGATGGTCTTGATCAGGGCCAGACCGGTGCGTACCGGAGCGAACGCTTCGCGATCGGTGACGTGCAGTTGCACCCCGCCACACAACTGCCCGGCGTGTTTGGAGAAGGTGGGCGTGAACCACAGCGGCCGGAACTGCACACCGGGCAAGTGCAGCGCGTTCATGCGCGCGGCCAGTGCGTCCGCATCGACGAACGGCGCACCGACGATCTCGAACGGTCGCGTGCTGCCGCGGCCTTCGGAGATGTTGGTGCCCTCCAACAGCGCGGTACCGGGATAGACCCGCGCGGTGTCGGGCGTGGGCATGTTCGGCGAGGGCATTACCCAGGGCAGTACCCGGCCGGGCTCGGCCTGGGCACGTGTCCATCCGCGCATCGGCACCACCTGCAGTTGCGCGCCGATGCCGAATTCCTGGTTGAACAGCCGCGCCAGCTCGCCCAGGGTCATGCCGTGGCGGATCGGGACCGGGAACATGCCGACGAAGGAGGCGTATTCCGGTTCCAGCACCGGGCCTTCCACGCCCAGGCCACCGACCGGATTGGGGCGATCGGGCACGATCACCGGGATGCCCGCCCTGCGTGCGGCGCGCAGTACGCCGGCCAGCGTGTACGGATAGGTGTAGAAGCGCGCGCCGACGTCCTGGAGGTCGAACACCAGCACCTCGATGCCTTCCAGCATCGCCGGCGTCGGCTCGCGGTGCTCGCCGTACAGGCTGTGCACCGGCAGCCCGGTGGCGCGGTCGCGCGCCGGGCCGACGTGCGCACCGGCCTGGGCGTCGCCGCGCACGCCGTGCTCGGGACCGAACAAGGCCACCAGTTGCACGTCCGGATGCTGCGCGAGCAGATCCACGGTGCTGCGCAAGCGGCGGTCCACGCCGGTGGGATTGGTGACCAGGCCCACGCGCTTGCCGCGCAGCAGGTCCAGGTGCTCCTCCAGCAGGACTTCAATGCCCGGCACCGGCGAGGCCACCACCGGCTCGCAAGCGCAGCCGGGCTCGAATGCGACCGCGCGCGCGATCGGCAGCAGGGCCAGCGGCACGGTCAGCACCGTGGCCAGGGCGAGCATCGCAAGGCCGGGCCTGCGCCGATGGACGGCCATGGTGGCGGGTCTCTGCTATGGTTGCGGCGCGTTATAGCACGGCCCCGGCCATCGCCCGGGCCCGCATCGCGCCAACGGGATTTGTGGATGACATCGCACACTGGCCGCAACACTGCCACCCTCGCCCGCCTGGTGATGCCGTGGCTGCTGGCCTCCCTGGCGACGCCTGCCCTGGCTGCGCCCGCACTCGCCTCTGCACAGCCCAGCCTGCAGCCAGGCATGCAACCCACACCGCAGCACACCCCGCAGCCGATCACGCACGCACCACTGCCGTTGATCCCGATGCCGGCACAGGTCGATGTCGCGCCGGGACACCATCGCCTGTCCGCCGGAACCGCGCTGCACTATCGCGACCCGGCCGCGGCCACGGTCTCGCGCCAGTTCGCCGACCTGCTGGCGCGCACCACCGGACGCCAGCTGACGCCCTCACCTGCTGCCGACGCCTTCGCCCCGCCGGCATCGCGGATCGACTTCGCCCTCGATCCGGACGCCGGCATCCCCGCCGAGGGCTATCGCCTGACCATCGATCCCGAGCGCATCGCGGTGGTCGCCGGCGACCCGGCCGGCCTGTATTACGGTGCGCTCACGCTGTGGCAGCTGGTCGAGGCCGCCGCCAGCGGATCCGGCGGCGATCTCGACCTGCCCGCGCTGCGGATCGAGGACGCGCCGCGCTTTGGCTGGCGCGGCTACATGCTCGATTCGGCCCGGCACTTCCACAGCGTGGACCAGATCAAGCGCGTGCTCGACGCGATGGCGCTGCACAAGCTCAACCTCTTCCACTGGCACCTGACCGACGACCAGGGCTGGCGCATCGAAATCAAGCAGCACCCGCGCCTGGCCGAAGTGGGCGGCTGCCGCATCCCCGGCGGCGATGCCGGCCTCGATCCGGCCAGCGGACTGCCGCGTCCCTACTGCGGCCACTACAGCCAGGAGCAGATCGCCGACATCGTCGCCTATGCCGCCCAGCGCCACATCCAGGTGCTGCCGGAGATCGACGTGCCCGGCCATGCCACCGCCGCCATCGCCGCCTATCCGCAGCTCGGGGTGGAAGGCAGGCCGATCCCGGTCTCCAACCAGCGCGGCATCCATTCCAACCTGTTCAACGTCGAAGAGGACACCTTCGCCTTCCTCGACGAGGTGTTCGCCGAAGTGGCCGCGCTGTTCCCGGCGCCGTGGATCCACATCGGCGCCGACGAGGCGGTCAAGGACCAGTGGCAGGCCTCGCCGCGGGTGCAGGCGCGCATGCGCGAACTGGGCATCGCCGACGAGGCCGCGCTGCAGGGCTGGTTCGTGCGCCGGCTGGAGACGATCCTGGCCGGCCACGGAAA
>JAGOWL010000212.1 GCA_018060215.1 Pseudoxanthomonas sp. | reverse complement strand
TTCCTGGCCAGCACCACCGGCGAGGGCGATCCTCCCGACCACGCGCTGGCGTTCCTGCGCCAGACGCTGGCCCAGACCCCGTCGCTGGCGCACCTGGAATACCTGCTGCTGGCCCTGGGCGACCGCGGGTATGACGACTTCTGCGCGTTCGGCCACCAGCTGGACCGGTGGTTGCGCGCCTGCGGGGCACGGCCGCTGTTCGACCTGGTCGAAGTCGACAACGCCGACCAGGCGGCACTGCGGCGCTGGCAGTACGAAGTCGGCCGGATCGGCGGCCTGACCGATCTGCCGGACTGGACGCCGCCGGCGTACCAGGCCTGGACGCTGCGCACGCGCACCCGGGTCAACCCCGGCAGCCCGGGGGCGCCGGTGTTCGACCTGGCCCTGGTGCCGGCCGCCGCTGCGCCGCTGCCGCAATGGCAGGCCGGCGACATCGCCGAGATCGGCCCGCGCCAGCTGCCCGCCCGGGTGCTGGCACTGCTGGAAGGGCTGCAGCTGCCGGCATCGGCACCGGTAAACACGCGGCACGGCAACGAACCGCTGGCGCAGGCGCTCTCACGGCTGCAGCTGCCCACGGTGGAGGCGGTGCGCGGCCTGCCACCGCAGGCCCTGGTCGATGCCCTCCCGCCGCTGCCGCACCGCGAATACTCGATCGCCTCGATTCCGCAGGAAGGCTGCGTGCGCCTGCTGGTGCGGCAGATGACCCAGGCCGACGGCAGTCCCGGCCTGGGCAGCGGCTGGCTGTGCGAGGGCGTGGACACCGGCCAGGCCATCGACCTGCGCCTGCGTCCCAATCCCGGCTTCCACCCACCGCCCACCGACCGGCCGCTGGTGCTGGTGGGCAACGGCACCGGCATCGCCGGCCTGCGCGCCCACCTGCAGGCGCGCATCGCTGCCGGCGCACGCGACAACTGGCTGCTGTTCGGCGAGCGCAGCCCGCAGCATGACCGGCCCTATGGCCAGGAACTGCAGCGGTGGCAGGCCGACGGCTGGCTGGCACGCATCGACCTGGCCTACTCGCGCGATCCGGACGCGGCAGCCTATGTCCAGCACTCGCTGCGGGCCGCCGGCGAAACGCTTCGCGCCTGGGTCGAGCGCGGCGCCACGATCCTGGTCTGCGGCAATGCCAGCGGCATGGCGCCGGGCGTGGACGCGGTGCTGGCCGAAGTACTGGGCCAGGCACTGCACGAGGCCTTGCGCGCACAGGGGCGCTACCGTCGCGACGTCTACTGACCTGCCAGTGGCCAGCCGCCGTCGGCGGGCCAGCACAGCTGCACCAGCAGCAACTCGCCACCACCTTCGAGCCGATGCCGCCGCCGCTGCGCAGCCGCGCCCAGCCAGGCACTGTCGCCACGCTCCAGCAGCAGGGTGCCGTGCTCGCCCTCGACCCGCGCCGAGCCGGCCAGCAGGTACACGGCCCAGGCCGTGCGCGGATCGCAGAAGCACCACATGCCACCCACCAGTGGCCGATGCAGCACGCTGGCCTGCAGCGCCCGCGGTCGCCACATCAGGTTGAACACCTGCACCGGCCCGTCCAGGGGCACTCCGGCCACCGGCCGGTCGCCGGAAAAGCGGGCGCGCTGGTGCGGTGGCAGCAACTGGATCCGTTCGCCATCGGCGAACTCCAGCCCCAGCCCGTTGCCGGCCAGCAACACCTGCTCGCGCTCGATGCCCGGGAACGACGAATAGGCGGCCGCCGCCTCGACCTCGGCGATCGACAGGCGCAAGTCCCATGCCTGGTCCCCGGCCACCGCCGCGTCCGGTCCTGCCGGCACGCTCGAACCGGTCGGCACGCACAGGATTTCGCGTGTCCAGCCACGCCCGTTGTGCCAGCGCGTGCGCCGGTACTCGCAGGCCGGGATCACCAGGGCATTGCCGTGCTCCATGCGGCCATTGTGCCCCAGGCCGGTGGCCGTGCAGGCCCGAATACCCGCCGGCGCCGTGCACCCTGGCCACACCGGTGCGCGCCGCTCCACGCCGGCCCGGGCGTAGGCCGGGCTCCCTGCCGCCGCGACGCCGCTGCACGCGTCCCTGCAGGCACCGGCGTCGCGGCCCGCCCGCTCAGCGGCGCGCCACCGGCTTGGCGGCAGCCGCGGCCGGTGCGGCTGCCTTGGCCGGCGCCGATGCCGGTGCCGCCGGCGCGCGCGCACCGCCGACCTTGATCAGGTCACGGTTGCGCTCCACCGTCTTCAGGCCGATGCCCTTCACATTGGCCAGTTCGTCGGCGCTCTTGAACGGGCCGTTGGCCTTGCGGTACTCGATGATCGCCTCGGCCTTGGCCGCACCGACCCCGATCAGGACCTTGTCCAGCTGGGCCGCATCGGCGCTGTTGATGTCGACCGGCTCGCTGGCCATCGCCGCGCCTGCGCACAGCAGCAGCGACAACAACAGCGGCTTGAACCGGAAAATGGACGGCTTCATGGCAACACTCCTTGTCTGGGTAGGGATGATCCGGCGCGGGCGTCCTGCCCCACTGGCCGGTGATCGCAGTGTCCGCCTGCCCGGCGCAGGCCGGCCATCATCCATCGCCGCCGCAAGCACCGGACGCGGGCCGATCGCCGCGTAGGAACTCCCCTACCCCGGCCGCGGCGTAGAATGGAGTCATTCCCTTTCCGCTCCTGGAACCCCCCATGCAAGCGCCCCGGATCGACCCCCAGGCCATCGCCGCCTTCCTGTCCGCCAAGTGGGACCAGGACATCGTCCCGCAGCTGGTCGACTACATCCGCATCCCCAACAAGTCGCCCATGTTCGACAAGGACTGGCAG
>JAGOWL010000211.1 GCA_018060215.1 Pseudoxanthomonas sp. | reverse complement strand
CCGCATTCCGGCCCCGTTTGCGGGCGCTCTGCGGCATGCGTGCCGGACGGGCGTGCTGCGCGGGCCCGGCGTCGGTCAGTGACCGGGCGGTGCCGCCTCGCGCAGCGTCGGCAGCAGGGTTTGCGGGTCGCCGTCGTTGGGTGCAGCGGGGATGCCGAGCAGGTGCACCAGCAGCGGGTAGACATCGACGTTGTCGAAGGCCGGGATCGTGGTGCCGGCGCGGAACGAGGGGCCGCGGGCGATGAAGATCGCGCGCATGACCGGATCGGCCGGATCGTAGCCGTGCGAGCCACGCGTGCCCGGCGCGCGCTTGTCCAGGTACTTGCGCGGCAGTGCGTCCCAGCCGGTGTCCATCTGGCAGACGATGGCCGGTACGCGCGGGTGGGTGCCGTAGTGCCAGCGCTGCGGCAGCGCCTGCCTGCGCCAGCATTCGTATCGCTCATGGCGTCCGAGCAGCGCCGCCTCGGCCTGGCGCTCGTGCCCGGCGCGTGGATTGAAACCCACCACCTGGCCCCCTGACACCAGTTCCACCAGCGCCGGATCGACCATGTCCTCGATCACCACCACCTGGCCCTCGGCGACCTGCGCCATGCCATGGTCGGAGACCACGACGATGTCGGTGCGGTCCAGCACACCGGCCTGGCGCAGGCGATCGAGTAATGCGCCGACGCCGGCGTCCACCTCGCGCAGGGCCTGGTGACGTTGCGGTGAGTCCGGGCCGTGTTCGTGCCCGGCGGTGTCGACGTGTTCGAAATACAGGGTCGCCAGGCGCGGGCGGGTGGCCTCCGGTTCGCTCAACCAGTCGGCCACCGTGTCCACCCGTGTGGCGATCGGGCGCTGGGCATCGAACGGGAGCCAGCGTTGCGGACGTATGCCCTGGACGGCCGCCTCGCTGCCCGGCCAGGACAACGTGGCCGTGGCCAGTCCGGCCTTCTCCGCGCCGACCCAGATCGGCTCGCCACCCCACCAGCGGCCATCGCCCACCGCCTCTCGGTTGGCCAGCCAGAAACGGCCCAGCTGCGCATCGACCATGGTGTTGTGGACGATGCCGTGGTGGTCCGGGCGCAGGCCGGTGACCACGGTGTAATGGTTGGGGAAGGTCAGCGACGGGTAGGACGGATTCATCCACTGCGCCTGCACGCCTTCGGCCGCCAGCCGGTCCAGGTTGGGGGTGTCGCCACGGCCCAGGTATTGCGGATTCACGCCATCGAGCGAGATCAGCAGCAGCGGATGCGCGGCGGTGGCGGTGGCGGGGGCGGTCGCCGCGGTCGTGGCCGGAGCCGCGTCCGGAGCCGGCGGCGGGAGCGGGAGCGGCGCACTGGCGCAGGCGGCCAGAAACAGCAGGAACAGGAGAGCGGACAGGCGCGCGGGTCGATTCATGCGTCCATGATACGGAACCGGCATGACAGCGGTCCTGCAGCCGGGATGCGCGCGGGGCGCCGTGCCGGGCACGGTGCCGGGCATTGGGCCCAGCTGCGATAATGCCGGCACATCCTTCGAGGCTTCCGGCATGTCCGCTTCCCGCCCAGACCCCCGCCACGACGCTTCTCGCGTGGTCCGCGCCCCGCACGGCAACCAGCTCACCTGCCGCAGCTGGCTCACCGAAGCCCCGTACCGGATGCTGCAGAACAACCTGGACCCGGACGTGGCCGAGCGGCCGCAGGATCTGGTGGTGTACGGCGGCATCGGCCGTGCCGCGCGCGACTGGGCCAGCTACGACGCGATCCTGGCCACGCTCCAGACCCTGGGCGACGACCAGACCCTGCTGGTGCAGTCGGGCAAGCCGGTGGGCGTGTTTCCCACCCATGCCGACGCCCCGCGGGTGCTGATCGCCAACTCCAACCTGGTGCCGCACTGGGCCACCTGGGAACACTTCAACGAGCTCGACCGCAAGGGCCTGATGATGTACGGGCAGATGACCGCCGGCTCGTGGATCTACATCGGCAGCCAGGGCATCGTCCAGGGCACCTACGAGACGTTCGTGGAGATGGGCCGCCAGCACTACGGCGGTAGCCTGAAAGGGCGCTGGATCCTCACC
Organism: Pseudoxanthomonas sp.; assembly: GCA_018060215.1. Classification (GTDB taxonomy): domain Bacteria; phylum Pseudomonadota; class Gammaproteobacteria; order Xanthomonadales; family Xanthomonadaceae; genus Pseudoxanthomonas. The sequence goes on along the minus strand of JAGOWL010000211.1, from coordinate 736 downwards.
GCCGGCCTGGGCGGCATGGGTGGGGCGCAACCGCTGGCCGCCTCGCTGGCCGGCGCCAGTTCGTTGACCATCGAATGCCAGCAGAAGTGCATCGACTTCCGCCTGCGCACCCGCTACGTGGACGAGCAGGCCACCGACCTGGATGACGCCCTGGCGCGGATTGCCAGATACACCGCCGCCGGCGAAGCCAAGTCGATTGCACTGCTGGGCAACGCCGCCGAGATCCTGCCCGAGCTGGTGCGTCGCGGCGTGCGCCCGGACTGCGTCACCGACCAGACCAGCGCCCACGACCCGGTGCACGGTTACCTGCCCATCGGCTGGACGGTGGAGCAGTGGCTGGCCGCGCAGCAGGACGCGCCGGAGACGGTGCGCGATGCAGCCAAGGCCTCCATGCGCGTGCATGTGGAAGCGATGCTGGCCTTCCACGCCCAGGGCATCCCGACCGTGGACTACGGCAACAACATCCGCCAGATGGCCTTCGACCAGGGCTGCGCCAACGCCTTCGACTTCCCCGGTTTCGTCCCGGCCTACGTGCGCCCGCTGTTCTGCCGCGGCATCGGCCCGTTCCGCTGGGTTGCCCTGAGCGGCGACCCGGAGGACATCTACAAGACCGACGCCAAGGTCAAGGAACTGATCCCCGACGACCAGCACCTGCACCGCTGGCTGGACATGGCCCGCGAGCGCATCGCCTTCCAGGGCCTGCCGGCGCGGATCTGCTGGGTCGGCCTGGGCCTGC
>JAGOWL010000210.1 GCA_018060215.1 Pseudoxanthomonas sp. | reverse complement strand
GGTGTCGGCCAGGCTGGCGCGGGTCAGTTCGCCCATGTGGGTGTCGACCAGGTGGCCGTCGGCATCGAAGAACAGGGTGGTGGGCAGGCCGCGGGTATTGGTGGCGGGCATGGCCAGGGAATGCAGGTCGAGCAGGACTTGTGCGTGTAGGTGCAGGCCCTCGCGGTCGAGGTAGTCGCCGATGGTGGCCGCGTCCTCGCCCTGGTTGAGCAGCACGAAGCGGACCCCAGGATAAGCTTGCACCGCATCCTCGAACACCGGCATCTCGCGGCGGCAGGGTGGGCACCAGGTCGCCCAGAGGTTGAGCACGACCGGCTTTCCGGCGCTGGCGTCGAGTCTTGCGTGGCTGCCGTCGAGCGTGACCACGGCGATGTCGGGCAGCGGTGGCGCCGAACGTTGCAGCAGCGCCAGCGTTGCGCCCAGCGCGAACCAGGCCAGCATGCCGGCGGCGATGCCGGCCAACACCGGCGTGCGCAGCTGCGGCTGGCCTGCGCTGCGCCATCCGGCGAAGGCCAGGGCAGCCGGCAGGCCGATCCACCACAGGAAGCCACCGTCGCCGATGGCTAGGATCGACCACGGCGCGACCGCGTACTCCGGCCACCAGCGCAGCACATAGCCCAGGCGTGCGGCCAGCAGGCCGACCAGCAGTGCATCGGTGAACAGGGCGCCGGCCCGCTTCGGCGCGGACGGGTCGGCGTGGCCGCCCAGGTGCCGGGCCAGCGCGCGTACCAGCCACCAGGCCAGGAAGGCGGCCACCGCCACCAGCACCGCGCGCATCGGCAACGGGCCGAGCGAGTTCAACGATAGGCCTTGAGGTAGCGCGCCTCGAACCGGTGCTTGAGCCAGTGCAGCAGGCGCAGGTTGGGCGAGGTCAAGGTGCGCGACGGACTGCGGTAGACCAGCAGGCCGCGGTCCAGGCTGTCGACGATGCAGCTCAGTTCGGTCTTGAAACCGTGGTTGGCCGGTTGCCCACGCAGCGTGGCGGCGATGTTGCGGGCCACCGCCCCGGCCTGCAGGTCGGCCTGGTGGGCCTGCTTGGCCATCCAGTCCGGGCCGGGATAGCTGCCGATGTCGCCGGCCACGTACACGTGTTCAAGACCGTGCGCGCGGCAGTGGGCGTCGGCGGCGACGAAGCCGCCTTCCGAGCGCGGCAGTTCGCTGTCGTCCAGCCATGCCGGTCCGGTGAGTCCGGGCATGAACAGGATCAGGTCGGCGGCGAATTGGCCGCCTTCGGTCACCACCTGGTCGGCCTCGAAGCGCACCGGTTTGTGGCCCAGGTGGGTTTCGATGCCCCGTTCGTGCATGCGTGCGAGCAGCTTGCGCACCGCGGCCGCACCCAGGCGCTGCCCCGGTTCCTGGGATGGATTGAAGAACACCAGCTTGAAGCGCTCGCGGCGACCCTGGCGGCGCAGCAAGGTATCGATGCCGAACAGGAACTCGAACATCGGCCCGCCGCGCACCGCGCCGGGTTCCTTCGGGTTGGAGGCAAAACCCATGGCGATGGTGCCACCGTCCATCGCCGCCAACCGGTCGCGGATGGCTTCGGCACTGGCGATGCCTTCGCAGGGGATGAGCGCGTGTTCGATGCCGGGCAGCTTGCGCAGGTAGCGTCCGCCGGCGGCGACGACCAGGAGGTCGTTGGCCAGTTCGCCGGTGTCGGTGACCACGCGGCGCCCGCCGTCGAGCACCTGCAACACGCTGCCTTGGTGCCAGTGCACGCCCATGCGCTGGAAGAACCCGGCCAGCGGGATGCGCAGGTCATCGCCGCTCCTCTGGCCCGAGGGCAGCCAGATCAGGCTGGGCAGGTAGACCAGCTCGTTGCGCGGCGAGACCACGGTGATGTCGGCATCCACACGCAATTGGCGCAGCGTGCGGATGGTGGTGAGCGCGGCGAAGCCGCTGCCGAGGATGACGATGCGGGTCATGGGGTATCCATCCAGATCATGGCTGCACGAGTTGTGCCCGCGCCCAGCGTACGATCTCGCCGGACGCCATGGCGCCGGACATGCGCCCGATTTCGCGCCCGGCCTTGAACAGCACCAGGGTGGGAATGCTGCGGATGTCGAAGCGGCCGCCCAGTTCGGGATGGGCCTGGGTGTCGATCTTGGCCAGGCGCAGGTCCGGTTCCAGTTGCGCGGCGGCGGCCTGGAAATGCGGTGCCATCATCCGGCACGGGCCGCACCATGGCGCCCAGAAATCCACCAGCAGCGGCAGCTCGCTCTTGAGTGCGTGCGCCTGGAATGCAGCGTCCGATTCGATCGCCAGCGGATGGGCAGTGAACAGCGCCTGGTGGCAACGACCGCATTGCGGCGCATCGCCCAGGCGGTCGCCGGGCACGCGGTTGAGGGCGTTGCAGTGCGGACAGGCGATCTGCAGGGAGGCGTCGGCGTTCATCGGGCTGCCGCCGTCGGCACTTCCACCCACAAGGCACCGCGCAGGTCGCCGACGGCAAAGCCGGTGGCGTGGTCTCCGGGATAGTGCTGGGCAATGGCCGCCCGTACCGGTTCGGCCACCTCGCTGCCGTGGCAGGCCAGGCAGGGTGGCTCGGTGGCGATGCCGCGCATCATCCGCAACGCCACGCCGTCGGGCAGGCCGTCGGCGACCACCGCGACCTGTTCGGCCGCCGGGGCACCGCCGTCCACCGCCTGCTGGAACGCCTGCAGCGTGGCCAGCTTCCAGTCGCCGGCTGCGTGGTCCGGATGGCGGTTGCGCCCGGGCAGGGCGACCCGGCCCAGCTGCACGCCGTGTTCGGCCATCACCGCTTCGGCGATGCGCGGCGC
>JAGOWL010000096.1 GCA_018060215.1 Pseudoxanthomonas sp. | reverse complement strand
TTGTCGGCCAGGTCCAGGGCGCAGTTGAGCGCGGTCTGCCCGCCCATCGTCGGCAACAGCGCGTCCGGCTTCTCCTTGGCGATGATCTTCTCGACCGTCTGCCAGTTGATCGGCTCGATGTACACCGCATCGGCGGTGTCCGGGTCGGTCATGATCGTGGCCGGGTTGGAATTGACCAGCACCACGCGAAAACCCTCTTCACGCAGGGCCTTGCACGCCTGCGCGCCGGAATAGTCGAACTCGCAGGCCTGGCCGATGACGATCGGGCCTGCGCCGATGATGAGGACGGTCTTGATGTCGGTGCGCTTGGGCATTTCTCTACTCTTGGTGATTCTTTTGGTGATTCTCTTGGCGCCCCCCCTGGCGGGGATCAGGGACTGGCGGCCGGGGCGGACGGGGCGGCCTTGGCGCCGGCACCGATGTACTTGTCGAAGAAGGCCAGCATCTTCGTGTACAGGTTCACGTTGTTGTCCACGTCGCGGAAGCCGTGGCCCTCCTTGGGCTCGACCACCACCACCTCCGGCTGCTTGCCGGCCTTGGCCATCTGCGAAACCAGGAAGTGCATGTTCTTGATCGGCACGCGCTCGTCCTTCTCGCCGTGCACCAGCATCACCGGTGCCTTCAGGCGGTCCACGCCATAGGCCGGCGACTGCGCGGCACGCTCGGACTTGGTGGGCGGGTAGACGTCCTTGAGGTAGTTGCGGCCGGACTCGTGGGCCATGAAGTCGGCGTCACGCTGCGCATCCAGGTCGTAGACACCCACGTAGCCCACGGTGCAGCGGTACAGGTCCGGCTCGCGCACCGCGCTCATCAGCGCCGCATAGCCGCCGTAGGAGGCACCGTAGATGCACACCCGCTTCGGGTCGGCGATGCCCTGGGACACGGCCCAGCCCACCGCGTCGGTGAGGTCGTCCTGCATGGTGGTGCCCCACTTGCGGTAGCCCATGCCCTCGAAGGCGTTGCCGTAGCCGCCCGAACCGCGGTAGTTCACCTGCAGCACCGCGTAACCGCGGTTGGCCAACAGCTGCACTTCCGGATTGAAGCCCCACTCGTCGCGCGGGCCATGCGGGCCGCCGTGCGGGTTGACGATCAGCGGCAGGTTGCGGCCGTCGCTGCCGGCCGGGACGGTCAGGTAGCCATGCAGTGCCAGGCCATCGCGGGCCTTGAAGCTGATCGGCTTCATCGGCGACATCTCGCCGGGCTTGATCCATTCCATGCTGCCGGCCAGGAAGGTCGCCTTGCCGGTCTGGCGGTCGAACAGGAACGCCTCCGACGGCTGGGTGTCGGCATAGACCCGCGCGGCCAGGTAGCGGCCGTCATCGGACGGGCGCAGGAAGCTGAGCGCCTTGCCCGGGAAGGCCTTGGCCAGGCCGGCATAGGCCAGGGTTTCCGGGTGCTCGGGCGCGATCCAGTCCCAATAGGGCACGCCATCCTCGTACTGCACGCCGAGCAGGGTCTTGCGGTCGCTGCTCCAGACGAAGCCCGAGGGGCTCACCGTGCCGTTGCTCGACAGCGGGGTCTCCTCGCGGGTCTGGGTGTCGAGCAGGACGATCGACTCGGGCTTGCCGCCCTCGCCCTTGGCCATGTACGCATGCCGGTTGTCGGCGGCGAAGCCCAGCGGGAAATAGGTGGCGCCGTTGCGCTCGCTTTCGTGCACCTTGGTCCACTGGTCGCCGTCGCGGCGGTAAGTCACGTTGCGCCCGTCATTCATGGCGCCGGAGACGAAGCGCACGTTACGGTCGTGGTCGACCAGGAAAGTGCCCTGCTCGACCGGCGCGGTGGCCACGGTGACCACCCGGCCGTTGTATACATCCAGCTTGGACAGGTAGGCGTTCTCGATCGAGCGCTCCACCAGGATGGTGCGGTCATCCTCCGGGGTCAGGCTGACGATCCGGTAGTAGCTGCCGTTGGGGATGTCGATGCGCTGGGTGCCATCGATGTTGGAGGCGTACATGTCACCCTTGGAGGTCTCGAAGTCGAAACGCCCGGTCTTGAAGGTGACGTTGAACAGCAGGCGTTCGTTGTTGGCCCACCACACCTGGCGGAAATGCCGGTTGGGACCGTAGTCCCACTTGCCGACCACGCCCTTGTCAGCCACCCGCAGCACGGCCAGCACGGTGCGGTCCTCGTGCGGCACGGTCACGGCCATGTGCTTGCCGTCCGGGGACAGGCTGATGGAAGTGAACTCCGGGTCCTTGAAGAAATCCCTGATCGGCACTTCGCGCGCCAGGGCCGACGACCCGACGACGAGCATGACCAGCAACAGCAATCCCCTTGGCAGTCGCATTTCCTCACTCCTTTGGCGTGGTCAAACGAAGACGCGGCGGCGGACCCTTCCCTCAGCCCGCCATCAGCGCAATGAAACGGTCGAACAGCGGGGCCACGTCCTGCGGCCCGGGCGAGGCTTCCGGATGGCCCTGGAAGGAGAACGCCGGCGCGTCAAGCAGCTCGATGCCCTGGTTGGTGCCATCGAACAGCGAGCGGTGGGTCACCCGCACGTTGCCCGGCAGGGTGGATTCGTCCACCGCGAAGCCATGGTTCTGCGAGGTGATCATCACCTTGCCGCTGGCCAGGTCGAGCACCGGGTGGTTGGCGCCGTGGTGGCCGTGCGCCATCTTCAGGGTCCGGGCACCGCTGGCCAGGGCCAGCAGCTGGTGGCCCAGGCAGATGCCGAACAGAGGCACCCGCGCCGCCAGGAATTCGCCGATCGCGGCGATGGCGTAATCGCACGGCGCCGGATCGCCGGGGCCGTTGGACAGGAAAACGCCATCGGGCTTCATCGCCAGCACCTCCGCCGCCGGGGTCTGGGCGGGCACCACGGTGACCTCGCAACCGCGCTCGGCGAGCATGCGCAGGATGTTGGTCTTCACCCCGAAATCGTAGGCCACCACCTTGAACCGCGGTGCCACCCGCACGAACTCGTTGCGGTCCAGGTCCAGCTGGCCCTCGTGCCACGGGTAGGGCTTGCCGGTGCTGACCACCTTGGCCAGATCCATGCCGCCCAGACCCGGGAACTTGCGCGCCGCTTCCAGCGCCTTGTCCACCTCGATGCCTGCGCCGGCCATCAGCGCCCCGTTCTGGGCACCGCGCTCACGCAGGATGCGGGTGAGCTTGCGGGTGTCGATGCCGGCGATGGCCACCACCCCGCGCGCGAGCAGCCAGTCCTGCAGCGGGGCCTGGCTGCGCCAGCTGCTGGGGCGGCGCGGCACGTCGCGCACGATCAGGCCCGACGACCAGACCTGGCTGGACTCGTCATCCTGGCCGGTGCAGCCGGTGTTGCCGATGTGCGGATAGGTCAGGGTGACCAGCTGGCGCGCATAGGAGGGATCGGTGAGGATCTCCTGGTAGCCGGTCATGGCGGTGTTGAACACCACCTCGCCGACCGAAAGGCCGCTGGCGCCTACGGATTGGCCCTCGAACACGGTGCCGTCTTCGAGGACCAGGATTGCGGATTGGGTCACGTGGGTCGCCTTGGAATGGGGGAGCCCTGTCGCCGGCCGCGGCCGGAGCCGGGCTGCAAGAAACCGCGGACGGGTGTTTCTCCGGTCCGAGGCGTGGGGTAACAGGCGAGCGGGAATTGTACCGGTCAAGCCCCGAAAAGGAAACCGGAAAGGGGCATCCTGAATACGGGCGACCGGGTCACCCCGCCCCGAACAGGAGCCCGCGCATGCTGTACAGGCCCGGCGCGCTTCCGGCCAGGGCGGTGGCGGCCTGCAAGGCCCCCCGGGCGAAAATGTCGCGGTCCATCGCCCGGTGCACCAGCTCGATCCGCTCGCCCTGCCCGGCCAACTGCACCAGGTGTTCGCCGACGATGTCACCGGCCCGCAGGCTGGCATAGCGCGCCGTGGCCCCGCCGGCGGCCGCCGCCTGGCCCAGGCTGAGCGCGGTGCCCGAGGGCGCGTCCTTCTTGTGCACGTGGTGGGATTCGACGATGTCGCAGTCCCAGCCGGGCAATGCGCGCGCCGCACGCTCGACCAGCTCGGCCAGCACCGCCACCCCGACGCTGAAATTGGACGCCCACAGCAGCGCGATGCCGGTGGCGGCCGTCTGCAGCGCATCGCGCTGCGCCGCATCCAGACCGGTGGTCCCCGACACCAGCGCACGGCCGCGCGCCACGCACAGCGCCAGCACCGGGTCGAAGCCTTCAGGAAGGCTGAAATCGATCGCCACATCGAATTCGGGCACGCCCGCCAGCTCGGCGGCGGCGAAATGCGGCACGCCCTCGACCACGCGCTGGGCCGGCGTGCGCCCGCTCACCGCGGCCACGACCTGGAAGGCCTCGGGCGCCGCGGCGGCCAGCCGCAGCAGGGCCTGGCCCATGCGCCCGGAGGCTCCGTGGATGAGGATGCGCTGGGGAGTGGTCATCGAAATCGCAGGCTAGCAGATGCACCCGGAAAGGGGGGCAGAGTCACTTTCCCCCAGCCGCTACCACACCAGATCGTCGGGCACCTGGTAGCGCGGGTCGGCATAGGGATCGTCCTGTGCCGGCGCGTCCGGATCGACCTTCAGGGCCACGGCCGCGGCGAACACCGCCTCGGCCTGGGCCAGCACCGCCGCCTCGACCAGCAGGTAGCGGCCGTTGTTCTGGACCACGCCCAGCTCGCCGGCATTGAGTGCCTTGAGCTGGGCCGGATTGACATGGATGCGCCTGATCTTGCCGCCGTACTCGAAATGGCGGGCGATCTCGGCAGTGGCGTCATTGAGCGCCTTGCCCTGCAACAGCGCGTCCAGCGCGGCCCTGGCCTCGCGGCGCTGGCGGGCCTGCTCCTGCTTGAGCCGCTCGGTCTCGATCCGTTCCTGCTTCTCGTGCTGGGCACGCATCGCCCAGGCCTTGCCCAGGTCCATTTCCGCAGCCGGCTTGCGCGATCCGCCAGGCGCGCTGGCCCGGCGTGCATCGGCGTCCCGACCGCCGCCCCTGGCCGCTGCCCGCCCGTCCTGGCGCTGGCCACCGGGCTTGCCCGCCCCCCGCGCCGGCGTGCCGCTGCCGGCGCCGGCCTTGCCGGCCGCGGGCCGGTGGCCGGGCTTGCGTTCGGGCTCGGGGGCCTTGAAGCCGAGGTTGAGCAACTGGTCGCGGAGGCTGTCGATCATCGGGGTCGGGGGCTGCGGCGGCCACGTGCGGGCCATGGAAGTGATGCGGGAATCGTGGCGCCGGCAAGGGCTGCCGGGACACCGGGCCTCAATAGTGCGGCGGCGGCGGCTCGCTGGCCGAATCGGCGTACATCGCGCCACGCAGGCCGCGCAGGTCGGCCAGCACCGCTTCCAGCACGGCCTGGCTGCGGGCACGTTCCAGGCGCGCCTCGGCCAGGGCATCGCTCAACTCGGACAGCGCGAGCTCCTGGAACGCCAGGCGGCTTTCCAGCTCGACCAGGCGCTGTTCCAGCACGCCTTCGGCCAGGCCCGGTATCGGCGGCTGTGCCGGATTCATGCCGGGTGCCCGGCCGGCACGCGCAGCGAACGGCCACGACCGATGCCGTAGTAGGCCAGCCCGGCCGCTTCGACTTCGGCCGGTTCGTACAGGTTTCGTCCATCGAACACCACCGCGTCACCCAGGCTGGCATGCAGCCGGGCGAAATCCGGGATGCGGAACTCCTTCCATTCGGTGACCACGACCAGGGCATCGGCCCCTTCCAGCGCCGACTGGGACGAATCGCACAGCACCAGGTCATCGCGCTCGCCGAAGATCCGCCGCGCCTCGTCCATGGCCTCCGGATCGTAGGCGCGCACGCGCGCCCCGCCCTCCCACAACTGCTCCAGCAGGCGCCGGCTGGAGGCCTCGCGCATGTCGTCGGTGTTGGGCTTGAACGCCAGCCCCCATACCGCGAACACCTTGCCGCGCACGCCCTCGTCCTCGCCACGGTCGTAGTGGTGCTGGACCAGTTCGTACAGATGGCCTTTCTGGCGCTCGTTGACCGCCTCCACCGCCTCCAGCAACTGCGCCGTGTAGCCGTGCTGCTGGGCGGTGCGCGCCAGCGCCTGCACGTCCTTGGGGAAACACGAGCCGCCATAGCCGGCGCCGGGATAGATGAAGTGCCAGCCGATGCGCGGATCGGAACCAATCCCTTTGCGCACCGCCTCCACGTCCGCACCGACGCGCTCGGCGATGTTGGCGACCTCGTTCATGAAGCTGATCTTGGTGGCCAGCATCGCGTTGGCCGCGTACTTGGTCAGCTCGGCCGAGCGCACGTCCATCACCACGAAGCGATCGTGGTTGCGGTTGAACGGCGCATACAGCCGGCGCATCACCGCCACCGCATCGGCGCTGTCGGCACCGACCACGATCCGGTCCGGGCGCATGCAGTCGGCCACCGCGTCGCCTTCCTTGAGGAACTCGGGGTTGGACACCACCTCGAAGCCGACCTGCGCCTCGCGCGCGGCCAGTTCGGCGGCGATCGCCGCGCGAACGCGGTCGGCCGTGCCCACCGGCACGGTGGACTTGTCCACCACCACCAGCGGCCGCTGCAGGTGCCGCCCGATGGTGCGCGCCACCGCCAGCACGTACTTCAGGTCGGCGCTGCCGTCCTCGTCCGGCGGCGTTCCCACGGCGATGAACACCACCTCGCCGTGGGCGATCGCCTCGGCCGCATCGGTGGTGAACTGCAGGCGGCCGGAGGCATGGTTGGCCTTGACCATCGGCTCCAGCCCGGGCTCGTAGATCGGAATGATGCCGTTGCGCAGGCCGGCGACCTTGGCCGCGTCCACGTCCACGCACACCACCTGGTGGCCGACCTCGGCCAGGCAGGTACCGGTGACCAGGCCGACATAGCCGGTACCGAAGATTGAAACTCGCATGTGTCCTGGATCCTTGCGGGGGTTGGCGCCGGGTTACGGGGCGATGCCAAGCAGTTCGACGTCGAAGGTCAGGGTCGCCTCCGGGCCGATCATGCCGCCGGGCGCGCCGTTGGAGCCGTAGGCCAGCTGCGAGGGGATCCAGAACCGGTACTTGGCGCCCACCGGCATCAGGCCCACGCCCTCGGTCCAGCCGGGGATCACCTGGTTCAGGCCGAACTGCGCCGGTTCGCCACGCTGGTAGGAGCTGTCGAACACGGTGCCATCGAGCAGCTTGCCCTCGTAGTTGACCCGGACCGTGTCGCTGGGCAGCGGACGCGGGCCACTGCCCTCGCGCAGGACCATGTACTGCAGGCCCGACGCGGTGGTCTGCACGCCCTTCTGGCCCCGGTTGCCGGCCAGGAAGGCGGCGCCTTCGTTGCGGTTCTTCTCGGCCACGGCCTGCTGCTTGCCGGACATGTAGGCCTGCATGGTCTGCATGGCCTCCTGCTCGGTCATCAGCGGCGCACCGGAATCGCCCAGCGCATTGCGCACGGCCTGGACCAGCACGGCCACGTCGATGTCGTCCTTGAGCGGCAGCAGGGACGCGCCGATCACCCGGTCGCCCATCAGCAGGCCGACCTGCTCGCGCGAGGGTGCCGGCGGCTCCGAACCCGGCGCCAGGCCCGGCACGCGCTGGCCAGTGCGCACGGCCATGACCAGTTGCAGCATTGCGTGGGTGGCCTGCGCATCCTCCTCCGACTGCAGCGGCTTGCCACCGGCCATGGCATTGGCCAGGGCCTTCTCCATGGCCGCGAAATCGATGTCGCGGGCGATCGGCTGGAACGAACGCGCCACGTCCAGGCCGATCGCGTAGCTGACCTTGTCCTTCTCGCTGGCCAGGGTGGCCTTGTCCTGTGCCATCACCGTCGCTGCCACCATGCCTGCTCCCATCACCAGCGACGCCAGGGCGCCGCGCACGCGGTTGTTCATCTGGATTGTTCCCTTCGGGGTTGTCTCGATCCACCGGCGACGCCGGCATCGGCGCATTGTCGCATGCGCCGGCGCGGGCCGAGGCGTCCGCTGGCCGCGGCTCAGCGCGCCGGCAAGGGTGCCTTCAGTTCGCGCTCGATCGCCGCCAGCAGCGCCGGATCGTCCGGCTTGACCTTGCTGGGCCAGCTGCCGACCACGCGGCCATCGCGCGAGACCAGGTACTTGTGGAAGTTCCAGGCCGGGGTCACCCCGGTGGCCTGGCGCAGGCGCTGGTACAGCGGCGTGGTGTCGGCCCCGGTCACATGCACCTTCTCGTACATCGGGAACTTCACTCCGTAGGTGAGCGTGCAGAACTCCTGGATCTGTTCCTCGCTGCCCGGCTCCTGGCCGCGAAAATCGTTGGACGGGAAGCCGACCACGGAAAAACCGCGTGGCCCCAGCCGCTGGTGCAGTGCCTCCAGCCCTTCGTACTGCGGGGTGAAACCGCACTTGCTGGCGGTGTTGACCACCAGCAGTACCTGGCCGGCGTGCCGCTGGGCCAGGTTCACCGGGGCCTGGGACGCCAGCGGCCGGTACTCCAGGTCCAGCAGGTCCGGCCCGGCGGCCACGGCGGGCGCCGCCGCGACCAGCAGGAAAACTTTTAAAATCATCGTGTTGAGTGACATGGCCGCTCCTCCCGTGGCACCGACCCACCCTGCCATCGGTCATGGGGGCCGGCTTGTTGACAACCTGTGTTTCGGTGTTATAGTTTAATACAACACCAGCAATGCAACGCAGGACACCCGCGATGAAGAGCGACCGGTCCCACCGCCGCACCCGGTCCATGGCCCTGGGCCTGGCCACCGCGCTGCTGGCCGCGATCTGGTGGCTGCCCGACCACGCAGGACGCGAGGGTGATTATGGACCCGGCCAGACCACCGCCGACAGTGATGCCGCCGATCCGGGCACGGGCGCCGGGAGGCCGGCGCGCAGGCTGCGCGCTTCCTCGACCATGCCCTATTTCTCCTTTGCGCAGTCGCTGCGCTCACGGGGTTGACCATGAGTGACATCCAGTGGAGCGACGGCGCTCCGATCTACCGCCAACTGAAGGACCGGGTGATCGCGATGATGCTTGACGGACTGCTCAAGCCCGGCGAGGCCCTGCCCTCGGTGCGCCAGGTCGCCGCCGACTACCAGCTCAACCCGATCACGGTCTCGCGCGCCTACCAGGAACTGGCCGACGAGGGCCTGGTGGAGAAGCGGCGCGGGCTGGGCATGTTCGTCACCGAGGAGGCCTCGCGGCAGTTGCGCAGCAGCGAGCGCGAGCGCTTCCTCCGCGATGAATGGCCGGCCGTGGCCGAACGCATCCAGCGCCTGGGCCTGTCCCTGGCCGACCTGCTCAACCCCACGGGGAACCACTGATGAACGTTGTCGCTGCCCACAACCCCGACACTGCCCACGC
>JAGOWL010000095.1 GCA_018060215.1 Pseudoxanthomonas sp. | reverse complement strand
GGCAATCCCGCCCGGGTCTGTGATAATGCCGGCATGGCCGAAGACCTGCACGAACTGATCCGCCGCAACCATGCCTGGTCCGAGCGCGTGCGCGCCGAGGATCCGGAGTTCTTTGCCCGGCTGTCCAAGCAGCAGGCGCCCGAGTACCTGTGGATCGGCTGTTCCGATTCGCGGGTGCCGGCCAACCAGATCATCGACCTCGCCCCGGGCGAGGTGTTCGTCCACCGCAACGTGGCCAACGTGGTCGTGCACACCGACCTGAACTGCCTGTCGGTGGTCCAGTTCGCGGTGGACGTGCTCAAGGTCAAGCACATCCTGGTGGTGGGCCACTACGGCTGCGGCGGCGTCTACGCCGGGTTGACGAAGTTGCGCCTGGGCCTGGTCGACAACTGGATCCGCCACGTCACCGACGTGGCCGAGCGCCACGCCGGCTGCCTGGAGCAGGCCGGCGGCCTGGAGCTGCAGCACGACCGGCTGTGCGAGCTCAATGCGCTCGAGCAGGTGGTCAACCTGTGCCATACCACCATCGTCCAGGATGCCTGGGCACGCGGCCAGGAACTGACCGTGCACGGCTGGGTCTACAGCCTCAAGGACGGCCGCGTGCACCACCTGGGCATGGACATCGATTCACCCGCCAGCCTGGCCGAAAAATACGAGCCGGCACTGGCGCGGATCCGCGCCGACCGGCAAAACCGCTGACCTGCCCTCCTTTCCGCCCCGGAGACCACGCCCGCCATGCTGTCCGCACCGATCGACCTGCAGGCCTGGATCGAGGAGCACCGCCACCTGCTCAAGCCACCGGTGGGCAACAAGTGCATCTACGACGGCGACTTCATCGTCATGGTGGTCGGCGGGCCGAACGCGCGCACCGATTTCCACTGGGACGAAGGGCCGGAGTGGTTCTACCAGATCGAAGGCGAGATGGTGCTGTGGGTGCAGGACCACCGCGATGGCGGGCCGGGTGCGGTGCGCGAGATCCCGATCCGCGCCGGGCAGATGTTCCTGCTGCCGCCACGGGTGCCGCATTCGCCCCAGCGCCTGCCCGGCAGCATCGGCCTGGTGGTCGAACGGCGCCGGCTGGCGCACGAGGACGATGGACTGATCTGGTATTGCCAGCGCTGCAACCACAAGCTTTACGAAGAATACTTCCACCTGCACGACATCGAGCAGGACCTGCCGCCGGTGTTCGACCGCTTCTACCGTTCGACCGAACATCGCAGCTGCCGCCACTGCGGCCACCTCCACCCGCGCCCGGACCGCTACGACGCCGCACCCGGGTCGCTGGCCGACATCACCTGACCCATCACGACCCACTGACTGCCGATGAGCCAAGCACGCACCCAAGCCCTGGCCCTGGACGCGGCCGATCCGCTGCGCCCGTTCCGCAACGAGTTCCTGGTCCCCAGGCACCGCGAGCGCGACCAGGTCTATTTCGTCGGCAACTCGCTGGGCCTGCAGCCACGGGGTGCCCGTGCGCAGGTGCTGGAGGTGCTGGACAAGTGGGCCGGCGAGGCGGTCGAGGGCCATTTCAGCGGCCCCACTGCCTGGATGAACTACCACGGCCTGGTGCGTGAACCGCTGGCGCGGCTGGTGGGTGCGCAGCCGGGCGAAGTGGTGGCGATGAACACGCTGACGGTGAACCTGCACCTGATGATGGCCAGCTTCTACCGGCCCACGCGCGAGCGGCCGGCGATCCTGATCGAGGCCGGCGCGTTCCCCTCCGACCGGCATGCGGTGGAGTCGCAGATCCGTCTGCACGGCTTCGATCCGGCCACCGACCTGATCGAGGTCCAACCCGACGAGGCGGCCGGCACGCTGTCGATGGACGCCATCGCCGCGGCCATCGAACAGCACGGCCCGCGCCTGGCCCTGGTGCTGTGGCCGGGCGTGCAATACCGCACCGGCCAGGCCTTCGACCTGGCTGCCATCACCCGCCTGGCCCATGCCCAGGGCGCGGTGGCCGGCTTGGACCTGGCCCACGCGGTGGGCAACCTGCCGCTGTCGCTGCACGACGATGGCGCCGACTTCGCGGTGTGGTGCCACTACAAGTACGTCAACGCCGGTCCGGGCGCGGTGGCCGGCTGCTTCGTGCACGAGCGCCATGGCGCCTCCAACCTGCCGCGCCTGGCGGGCTGGTGGGGCCACGAGGCGGCCACGCGCTTCCGCATGGCGCCGGAGTTCGTGCCCAGCGCCGGTGCCGAGGGCTGGCAACTGTCCAACCCGCCGGTGCTGGCGCTGGCCCCGCTGCGCGCCTCGCTGGAGCAGTTCGACCGCGCCGGCGGCATGGCCGTCCTGCGCGCCAAGTCCGAGAAGCTGACCGGCTTCCTGGATTCGCTGGTCCGGCGCCGCCTGGGCGATGTACTGGAAATCATCACCCCGGCCGAACCGGCGCGGCGCGGGGCGCAGTTGTCGCTGCGCGTGGCCGGCGGCCGCGAACGCGGCCGCGAACTGTTCGATTACCTGCGCGACACCGGCATCCTCGGCGACTGGCGCGAACCGGACGTGATCCGCATCTCCCCCGCCCCGCTCTACAACCGCTACTCCGACGTGCTGCGCTTCGTCGAGGAAGTGGAGCACTGGCGTGGGGTGTGACCGCCGCGAACTGACCCTGGTCGGGGCCGGACTGGCCGGTTCGCTGCTGGCGATCCTGCTCTCGCAGCGCGGCTGGAAAGTGACCGTGTACGAGCGCCGCGGAGATCCACGGATCAAGGGCTACGAGTCCGGACGCTCGATCAACCTGGCCCTGGCCGAGCGCGGCCGCCACGCCTTGCGCGCCGCGGGCATGGAGCAGGCGGTGATGGCCAAGGCGGTGATGATGCGCGGACGCATGGTCCACGGCCTGGATGGCTCGCAGCAGTTGCAACGCTACGGCCGCGACGATTCGGAAGTGATCTGGTCGGTGCACCGCGCCGACCTCAACATCGCCCTGCTGGAGGCGGCCGAACGCACCGGGGCCACGATCCACTTCCACCGCCGCCTGCACACGGTCGATTTCGACGCCGGCACCGCGCGCCTGATCGATGATCGCGACGACCAGGGCCACGACATCCGCTTCTCCACCCTGGTCGGCTGCGACGGCGCCGGTTCGGCGCTGCGGGCGGAGATGGTGCGCAAGGCCGGCTTCGGTGAGCGCACCGAATTCCTGGGCCACTCCTACAAGGAACTGACCATCCCGCCGTCCGCCGACGGCGGCTTCCGGATCGAGCCGCATGCACTGCACATCTGGCCGCGCGGGCGCTACATGTGTATTGCCTTGCCCAACGACGAGCGCACCTTCACGGTGACGCTGTTCCTGCCCAACCACGCCACCCCCGGTACCGACGACCCCAGCTTCGCCAGCGTCAGCAGTGGCGCGCAGGTGCGGGCGCTGTTCGACCGCGACTTCCCCGATGCGTTGCCGCTGATTCCGGAGCTGGAGCGCGACTGGGAACAGCACCCGCCCGGCCTGCTCGGCACCCTGTACCTGGACCGCTGGCACCTGGGCGCCAAGGCGGTGCTGCTGGGCGATGCGGCCCACGCGATGGTGCCGTTCCACGGCCAGGGCATGAACTGCGCGTTCGAGGACAGCGTGGCCCTGGCGGACGCACTGGACCGGCACCCCGGCCTGGAGCAGGCCTTCGCCGCGTTCGAGGCGCAGCGCCGGCCCAATGCCGCGGCCATCCAGGCCATGGCGCTGGAGAACTACATCGAGATGCGCGACCGGGTCGACGATCCGGACTTCCTGCTCCAGCGCGAACTGGAGCAGGCGTTGCAGCAGCGCCACCCGCAGCGCTTCGTCCCGCACTACAGCATGGTCACCTTCATGCGCATCCCGTATGCGCTGGCGCTGCAACGCAGTGAAGTGCAGCGGCAGATCCTGGTGCAGGCCACGCACGGGCGCGACACCCTCGACGACATCGACTGGGAGGCACTGGCGCGGACCGTGCACGCGCGCCTGCCGGTGCTGGAGGACGCGCGGTGAGCGACAGCTTCCTGTTCTACGACCTGGAGACCTTCGGCGCCGATCCGCGCCGCACCCGCATCGCCCAGTTCGCCGCGATCCGCACCAATGCCGCACTGGAACAGATCGAGGAGCCGCTGGACCTGTTCGTGCAGCCGGCTGCCGACCTGCTGCCCTCGCCGGTGGCCACCCTGATCACCGGCATCACCCCGCAACAGGCCCTGCGCGAGGGCCTGCCCGAGGCCGAGGCGATCGCACGCATCGTCGAGGAAATGGCGCGCCCGGGCACCTGCACCCTGGGTTACAACTCGTTGCGTTTCGACGACGAGTTCGTCCGCCACACCCTGTTCCGCAATTTCTTCGACCCCTATGAACGCGAGTGGCGCAACGGCAATTCGCGCTGGGACCTGCTGGACGTGCTGCGTCTGGCCCATGCGCTGCGCCCGGACGGGATCGTGTGGCCCAGGCGCGAGGACGGCGCGACCTCGTTCAAGCTCGAACACCTGGCCCTGGCCAACGACGTGCGCCAGGGCGACGCCCATGAGGCGCTGTCGGACGTGTACGCCACCCTTGGCATGGCCCGGCTGCTGCGCCAGCACCAGCCGCGGCTGTGGGAGTACGCACTGAAGCTGCGCGACAAGCGCCATGTCGCCGGCCTGCTCGATCCGTTCGCGATGCAGCCGCTGCTGCACGTCTCGCAGCGCTATCCGGCCAGCCGCCTGTGTGCGGCGGTCGTGCTGCCGCTGGCCGCACATCCGGCGATCGCCAACCGGGTCATCGTGTTCGACCTGGACGGCAACGAGGACGATCTGCTGCAGCACGATGCCGGCGACATCGCCGACCGCCTGTACACGCCGGCCGCCGACCTGCCGCCGGGCGTGGCCCGGGTGCCGCTGAAGGAAGTGCACCTGAACCGCTCGCCGATGCTGGTACCGTGGGCGCACCTTCGGGCGGAGGATTTCCAACGCCTGGGTCTGGACGCCGAGGCACTGCAGGCCAAGGCCGACCGTCTGCGCGCGCATGGCCCGGCGCTGGCCGAGAAGGCGCGGCAGGTGTTTGCCGGCGGTCGCGAATATGCCGACAGCGACGTCGACGGCTCGATCTACGCCGGCTTCATCGGCGAGGGCGACAAGCGCCTGTGCGTCCAGGTCCGCTCCACCCCACCGGCCGAGTTGGGTACGCGCGCGTTCGAATTCCGCGATCCACGCCTGCCCGAGCTGCTGTTCCGCTACCGCGCCCGCAACTGGCCCGATACCCTGGACGCGACCGGGCGCGAACGCTGGGACGATTACCGCCGGCAACGGCTGGCCGAAGGCAGCGGCCTGTCCGAATACGGATTCGAGGGATTTTTCGCCGAGATCCAGGCTCTGCGCGCCACCCACGCCGGCGACGGCGCCCGCCTGGTCCTGCTCGACCAGCTCGAACAGTGGGGCCACCAACTGCAGTCGCAACTATGAGCGCCTACTTCAGCGATGCCAGCCTGAAATTCCTGCGCGGCCTGGCCCGGCACAACGACAAGGCCTGGTTCGACCAGCACCGCCAGGACTACGAAGCGCAGGTGCGCCAGCCGTTCCTGCGCCTGATCGGCGACCTGCAGCCGGCGCTGGCGTCGATCAGCCCGCACTACCGCGCCGATCCGCGCACCGTCGGCGGCTCGCTGTTCCGCATCCACCGTGACGCGCGCTTTTCCAACGACAAGTCGCCGTACAAGTCCTGGCAGGGGGCGCGCCTGTTCCACGAACGCCGCCGTGAAGTGGCCGCGCCCTCGTTCTACCTGCATCTTCAACCGGGCGAAAGCTTCGTCGGCGCCGGCCTGTGGCATCCGGAAGGCCACACCCAGCGCAAGGTGCGCCAGTTCATCCTGGAAAACCCGGCGAACTGGAAACGCACCGCACACGCCCCGAAGCTGCGCCGCCGCTTCGAGCTGGACGACTCAGAAGTCATGATCCGGCCGCCGCGCGGCTTCCCGGCCGATTTCGAGTTTATCGACGACCTCAAGCACCGCAACTGGGTGTTCTGGCGCGCCCTGGATGATGCGACCATGACCGGCCCGCGCCTGCGCCGGACCGTGGAAGCCGACCTCGCTGCGCTGGCCCCGTTCATCGACTACCTGTGCGCCGCCCTGGACCTGGAGTTCTGAACTGATGGACGACCGACCCGACACCACCCCCGCCCCCGCCGCATCCGCCACCGGCGCGCATGCCGGTACCGGCAACGGTTCGGGCAGGTCCCTGCGCCGGATCGTCATCGCCATCGCCGTGCTGCTGGTCCTGCTGCTGGCCTGGGTCGCCGCCGGCCCCTGGCTGGCGATCCGCGGCATCGAAAAGGCGATCGAGACGCGCGACACCGCCGCGCTGGAGCGCCACGTCGACTTCCCGCGTCTGCGCATCAACCTCAAGGCCCAGCTCGACGACCGCCTGGTGCGCCTGGCCGGCGACAAGATCCCGGCCAACCTGCTCGGTGCCTTCGCCGTGGCCATGGCCGGCAACGCCACCGGCATGGCGGTGGAGACCGTGGCCACGCCGCTGGGCATCGGCGCCCTGCTGCAAGGCCACGTGCTGTGGAAGCGAGCCACCGGCGACACCCGTGGCGAGGGCGTGTTCGCCGAGACCGAACCGGCCCGCCCGCTGCACACCGCCCGCCACCGCTACCACTCGCTGTCACGCTTCAGCGCCACGGTCGAACACCCCGACGGCAGCCGCACCGAATTCCTGCTCGAACGCCAGGGCCTGCGCTGGCGCCTGGTCGACATCCGCCTGCCCGAGGACCTGTCCACCTACCTGCGCTGACGGTTCGCAGCAACCTCCGTTCCTGTACCGCGTCCCGCGCCTGTGGATGCGGCGGTCGCCAGCAAGCCGCGCTCCTGCAGCGGCCTGGTCCGCACGCCTGGTTCGCGTGTCCTGCGCCACGCACACAACACGTTGTCCCCGTTGTCACCCCCAACGGAGGCATACCGGCATGGACACCGAACCCAGGCGCACGATCAGCGAAGATACCTGGAAGCAGCTCGCCACCCGTCTGGACGTCGAGCTGGCCGCCCTCAAGGCCGTGGCCGAAGTCGAATCGTCCGGATCGGGCTTCCTGCCCGCGCCCGACCGGCGCCCGAAGGTCCTGTTCGAAGGCCACGTCTTCCATCGCCTCACCGCCGGCCGCCACAGCCTCACCCATCCGGCGATCAGCCACCCCGGATGGGACCGCAGCCGGTACGCGCGCTCCCTGGCTGGCGAATGGAAGCGCCTGGACACCGCCGCCACGCTGGACCCGGCCGCCGCGATGCAGTCGGCCAGCTGGGGCGCGTTCCAGATCATGGGCTTCAACTACGCCCTGTGCGGCTTCGACAGCGTCGGCCGCTTCGTCCAGGCCCTGGCCGCCGGCGCCGACGGCCAGCTGGAAGCCTTCGCCACCCTGCTCTCGCGTCCCGGCTCGCCGATGATCGGGCCGCTGCGGCGCAAACAATGGGCCAAATTCGCCAGCCTCTACAACGGCCCCGGCTACCGCCAGAACCGCTACGACGAAAAGCTCGCCACCGCATACGCGCGTCATGCGGCCGCGCCGGCTGGCAGCGCTCGACGCACCACCGCCGCCCGCGCCGCCTCGCCGCGCAGCCTGGTCGCTCCGGGGCGCCCGGAACTGGCACCACTGGAACTGCTGGAACAGACCGCCGCCGGCACCCTGCGCAAGCGCAGCAGCCGCGTGTTCAACGTGCGTCCGGATTCGGTGGACCTGCGCGACTGGGAATACCAGCCTCCGGTGGCCTCGGCCCCGCTCGACCTGCGCTATCCACCCGAGCTGCGGCCGATGCTCGACCAGGGCCTGACCAGCGCCTGCACCGGCTACGCCCTGGCCGTGGTGATCGAATACCTGCTGGTGCGCGCCGGCCGCCAGGTCGAGCCGATCTCCCCGCACATGCTCTACAGCATGGCCCGCCGCTACGACGAATGGGCCGAGAACGACGATGACAATGGCGCCGACGCCGACACCGGCTCCTCCCTGCGCGGCGCGCTCAAGGGCTGGCTGCGCCATGGCGCCAGCAGCACCCGGCTCTGGCCCAGGCTCGAAATGCCCGCGCCGGTCGCCAACGCCAGCGAGGACTGGTGGACCGACGCGATCAAGCGCCCGCTCGGCGCCTACTACCGCATCGACCCGCGCTCGCTGCGCGACATGCACGTGGCCATCGACCAGGTCGGCGCACTGTATGCCAGCGCCTTCACCCATGCCGGCTGGGAAGCCCTGCTGCGCGACGAGGCCGTGCCGCGCCCGCAAGACCCGGCCGACCTGCCGCTGATCAAGCGCAAGTCCGGCAACCCCGACGGCGGCCACGCCTTCGCCATCGTCGGCTACACCCGCGACGGCTTCATCGTCCACAACTCCTGGGGCGCTGTGTGGGGCAAGGGCGGCCTGGCGGTGCTGCGCTACAGCGACTGGCTGGACAACGCGATGGACTGCTGGGTCACGCAACTGGGCGTGGTCACCGCCGAGCACGAGGCGATCGCCGCGGCCACCAGCCTGCGTACCGACGCCAGCGGCAAGGGCGTGGTCTCCGGCAACCCGGTGCTGGCTGCGCACGAGCTGTCGGCGTTCATCGTCAACATGGAGAACAACGGCCGCCTGAGCCAGCGCGGCCAGTTCCGCACCCAGCCCTCGGACGTGGACGCGCTGCTGCGCATCCACCTCAAGGAAGCCTGCGCCAAGTGGGGCATCGGCCCGGGCCAGGCGGTGGACGTGGCCATCTACGCCCACGGCGGGCTCAACGACGAGAACGCGGCGGCCGAATCGGCGCGGCTATGGGTGCCCAAGCTCTATGACGAGAAGATCTTCCCGGTATTCCTGATGTGGGAAACCGGCGCGATCAAGACCATCGGCAATATCATCGAGGACAAACTGTCGAAGGACGATGGACGCGCCGCCGGCGGCCTGCAGAAACTGAAGGACCGCTGGAAGGAATGGTGGAACCAGCGCGTGGAAGGCATCGCCCGCCCGCTCGGCCGCCCGCTGTGGAACGAGATGAAGGACAACGCGGCCAGGATCAGCAGCAATCCGGACTCCGGCGTGCGCCTGCTGTTGGACCTGTACAAGGCCAAGGGCCGCGAATACGGTTTGCCGAAGATCCGCCTGCACCTGATCGGCCACTCGGCCGGCTGCATCCTGCACTCGCACCTGGGCACCGCCGCGATCGGCGCCGGCTTCGACCTGCGCTCGGCCAGCCTGATCGCGCCTGCCGTGCGCGTGGACGAATTCGACCGCACCCTGGGCAAGGCCGTGCTCAGGACCGAGACCAAGCTGCTGGTCGCCAACCTGACCGATGCGGCCGAGCGCGCCGACCCCA
>JAGOWL010000209.1 GCA_018060215.1 Pseudoxanthomonas sp. | reverse complement strand
CTGCGCCTGGCGCGCCTGGGCCGCGTGCAGGTGCGCTTCCTTGACGTGGCCGTAGCCGCGGATGTGCTCGGGCACGCTGGCGATCTGCGCGGCCAGGGCCAGGTTGCCGGCGTCCAGCCCGGCCAGCAGGCGCTCGACGGTGGCGAAGTAGTCGATGACCAGTTGCCGTTCCATGCGCCGCTCGGCGGTGCGGCCGAACACGTCGAACGCGCCACCGCGCAGGAACTTCAGTTTCGCCAGCCACTTGAACGCGGTGAACACCCATGGGCCGTACTCGCCCTTGAGCAGGCGGCCCTGCTCGTCCTTCTTCGCCAGCAGCGGCGGGGCCAGGTGGAAGTGCAGGGTGTAGTCGCCCTCGAACTGCTGCTGCAGGCGGCGCTGGAACTCGCCGCTGGTGTACAGCCGGGCGACTTCGTACTCGTCCTTGTAGGCCATCAGCTTGAACGCGTAGCGCGCCACCGCCTCGGCCAGGGCGGTGGAGCCGGGTGCCTTGAGGTTCTCGGCCGCGCGCACCCTGGCTACCAGCTCGGTATAGCGGCGGGCGTAGGCGGCGTCCTGGTAGTCGGTCAGGAACTTCTCGCGGCGGGACACCAGCTCGTCCAGGCTGCGCGACAGGCGCAGGTCGTCCAGCGGCAGCGCGGCGATCTCGCCGGTGGCGACGTTGAGCGGGGACGCCTGCGCCGCACCGCCGCTGCCTGCGGCGTCGCCGCTGTCGGGCAGGCCGCGCAGTTCGCGCTCGGCGCGCAGCGGCTGCGGCGCGCTGGTGCTGCCCCATTCGTTGCCTTCCCAGTCGCCCGGCGGCAGCTGGTGCAGGCCGTCGGCGGCGCGCTCGTCGGCGGTGGCCGGGTTGCGCACCAGGCCGGCGGCGGCGGCCACGGCCTGCGGATCGACCGCGGCCAGGCGGCCCCAGGCGAAGGCCTGGCGGTTCATCTCCACCGCCGCGCCGTTGAGTTCGACCGCGCGCATCAGCGCTTCGAACGAGATCGGCACCAGGCCCAGCTGCCAGGCGTAGCCGAGGATGAACAGGTTGGTGGCGATGGCATCGCCCAGCAGCGCGGTGGCCAGCTGGGTGGCGTCGATCAGGCGCGGCTCGCGCCCGCCCAGGGCCAGCTTGATCCCGGCGACGATGTCGGCGGCCGGGAAGTGCATGTCCGGGCGCGTGGTGAAGGTGCCGGGCATCGCCTCGTAGGTGTTGAGCACCACCTCCGAACGCTCGCCGCGCACCTTGGACAGCGCCCAGTAGTCGTTGACCACGACCATGTCGCAGCCCAGCACCAGGTCGGCCTCGCCGGCGGCAATGCGCACGGCATGGATGTCCCCGGGCGTGCGCGCGATGCGGATGTGGGTGGTGACCGCGCCACCCTTCTGCGCCAGGCCGGTCTGGTCGAGCACGCTGGCGCCCTTGCCTTCCAGGTGCCCGGCCATGCCCAGCAGGGCGCCGATGGTGACCACGCCGGTGCCGCCGACGCCGGTGATCAGGATGTTCCAGGGCTGCTCCAGCGCCGAGCGGAACGCCGGCGCGGGCAGGTTGTCCAGCAGCGCGGCGGCGTCGGCCTTGCGGCCCTTGCGCGGCTTGCCGCCGTGCACGGTGACGAAGCTGGGGCAGAAGCCCTCCACGCAGGAGTAGTCCTTGTTGCAGTTGGACTGGTCGATCTCGCGCTTGCGCCCGAACTCGGTCTCCTTGGGCAGCACCGACACGCAGAAGCTCTTCTTGCCGCAGTCGCCGCAGCCTTCGCAGACCAGGGTGTTGACCATCACCCGCTTTTGCGGGTCTTCCAGCTTGCCGCGCTTGCGCCGGCGCCGCTTCTCGGTGGCGCAGGTCTGCTCGTAGATCAGCACCGACACGCCCTTCACCTCGCGCAGGTGCTTCTGCACCGCGTCCAGTTCGCTGCGGTCATGGAACTCGGTGCCGGACGGGAACAGTTCGCGCCTGCGCCACTTGTCCAGGTCATCGCTGACCAGCACGATCGTGTCCACGCCTTCGGCGCGCATCTGCGCGGCGATGGCCGGCACGCTGAGCTGGCCGTCCACCGGCTGGCCGCCGGTCATCGCGACCGCGTCGTTGTAGAGGATCTTGTAGGTGATGTTGACCCCGGCGGCGATCGACTGGCGGATGGCCAGCGAGCCGCTGTGGAAGTAGGTGCCGTCGCCCAGGTTCTGGAACACATGCGGCGTGTCGGTGAACGCGGCCTGCCCGGCCCAGGTGACGCCTTCGCCGCCCATGTGGGTGAAGGTGTCGGTGGAGCGGTCCATCCAGGTGACCATGTAGTGGCAGCCGATCCCGCCCAGCGCGCGCGAACCTTCCGGGACCACGGTGGAGGTGTTGTGCGGGCAGCCGGAGCAGTAGTGCGGCACGCGCGGGAAGTTGGCCCGCGGCAGGGCCATCTCCGCTTCCTTTTCCTCCATCCAGCGCAGCCGCTGCTCGATCGACTCGGTACTGAAGAACTTCTGGATGCGCTTGCCGATCACCCCGGCGATGGTGGCCGGGGTCAGTTCGCCGGTGGACGGCAGGATCCATTCGCCGGCCTCGTCGTACTTGCCGACGATGCTCGGGCGCCGGCCCCAGGCGGTGGGCCAGTTGTAGAACTGCTCCTTCATCTGCCGCTCGATGAAGGCGCGCTTCTCCTCCACCACCACGATGTCTTCCAGGCCGCGGGCGAAGGCGGCGATGCCTTCGGGCTCCAGCGGCCAGGTCATGCCGACCTTGTACACGCGGATGCCGATGTCGCGGCAGGCGGCCTCGTCCAGGCCCAGGTATTCCAGCGCCTGCAGCACGTCCAGGTAGCTCTTGCCGGTGGTGACGATGCCCAG
>JAGOWL010000094.1 GCA_018060215.1 Pseudoxanthomonas sp. | reverse complement strand
CGCCCGAAGGCGATGCTTCTGCTCTGGCCTTGCAGCGGAGGCCCACCCCGGGATTCCCCGCGTCGGCAACCCCCGCAGGCCGCGCCAAGACAGCAGGGCAGGGCTGCTATAATCTCCCCCTGATTCCTATAGCTAAGGTGTCGTGGCCGTCATGGCCGCGACCCGGCCCCGATCGTGGCGAAGGCATGAGCGAACACACCCCGAGCAGCACCCCCGGCAACGACTCCTACGATTCCAGCAAGATCACCGTCCTGCGTGGCCTGGAAGCGGTCCGCAAGCGACCGGGCATGTACATCGGCGATGTGCATGACGGCACCGGCCTGCACCACATGGTGTTCGAGGTCGTCGACAACTCGGTCGACGAAGCCCTGGCCGGCCACGCCGACGACATCATCGTGCGCATCCTCCAGGACGGCTCGGTGGCCGTGTCCGACAACGGCCGCGGCATCCCGGTGGATACGCACAAGGAAGAGAACCGCTCGGCGGCCGAGGTGATCCTCACCGTGCTGCACGCCGGCGGCAAGTTCGACGACAACAGCTACAAGGTGTCCGGCGGCCTGCATGGCGTGGGCGTGTCGGTGGTCAATGCCCTGTCCTCGCACCTGTGGCTGGACATCTGGCGCGACGGCTACCACTGGCAGCAGGAATATTCACTGGGCGAGCCGCTGTATCCGCTCAAGCGCCTGGAGGCTTCGGACAAGCGCGGCACCCGCCTGCGCTTCCTGCCGGCGACCGAGATCTTCACCGACACCGAGTTCCACTACGACATCCTGGCGCGCCGCCTGCGCGAACTGTCGTTCCTCAACTCGGGCGTGAAGATCACCCTGGTCGACGAGCGCGGCGAGGGCAGGCAGGACGTGTTCCAGTACGAAGGCGGCATCCGCAGCTTCGTCGAGCACCTGGCCCAGCTGAAGACGCCGCTGCATCCGAACGTGATCTCGGTGACCGGCGAACACAACGGCATCGTGGTCGACGTGGCCCTGCAGTGGACCGACGCCTACCAGGAAACCATGTTCTGCTTCACCAACAACATCCCGCAGAAGGATGGCGGCACCCACCTGGCCGGTTTCCGCGCCGCGCTCACCCGCACCTTGAGCAACTACATCGAGCAGAACGGGATCGCCAAGCAGGCCAAGATCAACCTCTCCGGCGACGACATGCGCGAAGGCATGATCGCGGTGCTGTCGGTGAAGGTGCCGGACCCGAGCTTTTCCAGCCAGACCAAGGAAAAACTGGTCAGTTCGGAGGTGAAGCCGGCCGTCGAGGGCGCCTTCGGTGCACGCCTGGAAGCGTTCCTGCAGGAGAACCCGAACGAGGCACGCGCCATCGCCGCCAAGGTGGTGGACGCCGCCCGTGCCCGCGAGGCCGCGCGCAAGGCGCGCGAGCTGACCCGGCGCAAGGGCGCCTTGGACATCGCCGGCCTGCCAGGCAAGCTGGCCGACTGTTCGGAAAAGGATCCGGCACTGTCGGAACTGTTCATCGTCGAGGGTGACTCGGCCGGCGGCTCGGCCAAGCAGGGCCGCAACCGCAAGACCCAGGCGATCCTGCCGTTGAAGGGCAAGATCCTCAACGTCGAGCGCGCGCGTTTCGACCGCATGCTCGCCAGTGCCGAGGTCGGCACCCTGATCACCGCGCTGGGCACCGGCATTGGCAAGGACGAGTACAACCCGGACAAGCTGCGCTACCACCGCATCATCCTGATGACCGACGCCGACGTCGACGGCTCGCACATCCGCACCTTGCTGCTGACCTTCTTCTACCGGCAGATGCCTGAGCTGATCGAGCGCGGCCACGTCTACATCGGCCTGCCGCCGCTGTACAAGATCAAGCAGGGCAAGACCGAGCTGTACCTCAAGGACGACGCGGCGCTGGACAGCTATCTGGCCGGCAACGCAGTGGAGAACGCCGCCCTGGTCCCGGCCGCCGGGGAGCCGCCGGTGAGCGGGGAGGGCCTGGAGAAGCTGCTGCTGGCCTTTGCCGGTGCGCGCGAGGCGATCGCCCGCAACAGCCACCGCTTCGACCCGCAGTTGCTGGAAGCACTGATCGACTTCACCCCGCTCGACGCCGCGCACCTGGCGCGCAACACGGACGAGCGCCATGAGCTGGACGCGCTGGAAGCGCGCCTGAACCACGGCAAGCTCGGCAGCCCGCGCTTCGCGCTCAAGCTGCTGGCGGCCACCGAGGCGCGTCCGGCCGCCCTGCAGATCACCCGTCGGCACATGGGCGAGGAGTTGCTGCAGGTGCTGCCACTGCACATCTTCGAAAGCGGCGAGCTGCGCCCGCTGCGCGATGCGGCGTCGCTGCTGCACGGACTGGTGCGCGAAGGTGCGCAGGTCGTTCGTGGCGGCCGCTCACAGCCGATCGACAGCTTCGCCCAGGCCCAGGCCTGGCTGCTGGAAGAGGCCAAGAAGGGCCGCCAGATCCAGCGCTTCAAGGGTCTGGGTGAAATGAATCCCGAGCAGCTGTGGGACACCACGGTCAACCCGGACACCCGGCGCCTGCTGCGTGTGCGGATCGAGGATGCGGTGGCCGCCGACCAGATCCTGAGCACCCTGATGGGCGATGTGGTCGAGCCGCGCCGCGCCTTCATCGAGACCAATGCGCTGAAGGTGGCCAACCTGGATGTCTGAGTCCGGCCACCCCGCGCCTGGCGTGGTGGCCCCGGCCTTGCCGACCCGCGCAGCGCCTCCGGCACGTCTGGGCGCGCTGCTCGGCGCGTTCGCCCTGGACCTGCTGCTCGCGTTCGTACTCCTGCTGGCCGCGGCAATCGTGCTGGGCCTGGCGTGGTTCCTGCTCACCGCAGCAGGCAGCGCTCCGGTCCAGCCCGGTGGAGCCCAAGCACCGGCGGCCGCCGGCGCCGACCCGATGTCGATCCTGGTCACCCTGCTGGGCATGGCGGCCGCTGCCCTGGGGCTGTATTTCCTGCGCCAGCCGGCCAGCGCCCTGGAGCGCCAGCAGTCCCGGGCCGCCCTGGGCCGGGCCTCGACCTGGGCCTGGATCGCCACGGTCACCGCGGCGGTGCTGCTGGGCAACTTCCTGCTCGGCCAGCTGATGGCGCGGTTCGGGGTGGAGCCGGTGCCGACCAACCAGGCCCTGGTCGACGAGGTGATCACGCGCTGGCCGGTGCTGCTGGTCCTGGTGGTGGTGGTGCTGGCGCCGATGTACGAGGAGCTGCTGTTCCGGCGCGTGCTGTTCGGACGCTTCCTGCGGGGTGGCTGGCCGTGGCTGGGCCTGGTCCTGAGCAGCCTGGCCTTCGCCCTGGTGCACGAACTGCCCGGCCTGAGCGACAACCCGCCGGCCGCGGTGCTGCAGTTGTGGCTGGCCTATGCGGGCATGGGCGCGGCCTTCGCCTGGCTGTACTGGCGCACCGGCACCCTGTGGGCGCCGATCCTGGCCCATGGACTGAACAATGGCCTGGCCCTGGCCCTGCACGTGTCCGGCGCCGCCTGAGCGTTTGACGAAAAGTTAAGACGAAAACGCGGACACTGTTTCCAACGCGGTGACAGGGGAGGGCGGGCGCCAGATGTACGGCAAATGGACAGCCTTGGCGGTGGTGTCGGCGATGGCCCTGGCGGCCTGCGCCACCACGACTTCGCCTACCGGAAGGTCGCAGTACCTGGCCTATTCGGACAGCCAGCTCGACCAGATGGGCGCGCAGGCCTTCACCGAGATGAAGGTCAAGCAGAAGACCGTGTCCGGCGGCCAGCAGAACAGCTACGTGCAGTGCGTGGTCAATGCACTGATCGCCCAGCTGCCGCCGGAATGGCGCAGCAAGCAGTGGGAAACCGCGGTTTTCCAGGACGACACGCCCAACGCGTTCGCCCTGCCCGGCGCCAAGGTGGGCGTGAACACCGGCATGTTCAAGGTGGCGAAGAACCAGGACCAGCTGGCGGCGGTGATCGGCCACGAGATCGGCCATGTCTACGCACGCCATACCAACGAGCGGGTCTCGCGCCAGGCCGCCACCTCCACCGGCCTTGCCGTGCTCGGTGCCGTTGCCGGCGCCCGCTACGGCCAGAGCGGCGCCGACCTGGTCACCCAGGGAGGCGGCGCGGCCGCGCAGCTGGGCCTGCTGCTGCCGTTCTCGCGCATCCAGGAAACCGAGTCCGACCAGATCGGGCAACGACTGATGGCCCAGGCCGGCTTCGACCCGGCCCAGGCTGCCGAGCTGTGGCGCAACATGCTTGCCGCCGGCGGCGGTCGTTCCCCGCAATGGTTGTCCACCCACCCCGACCCGCAGAACCGGATCCGCGCGCTGGAGGCGCATGCGCCGGCACTGGAACCGGTATACCGGGACGCACGCAAGGCCGGCCGTACGCCCCGGTGTGGTCCTTGATCACGGAAAGTGCGCACCGGTGTCATTCCGAAATACCGTCTGTTCTGTTAGTTTTCCCGGCCAGTGCTTTTCCCACCCCCGCCCTGGCGCGAGGGTAGCCAAGAGGTGATCCAATGAAATTCCGCAGCAAGCAAGCCTTCCTTTCGCTCGCCGTTGCCCTCGCCCTGGGCGGCATGGTGGTGGCCGATGCCTCGGCGCAGTCGCGCGACAGCAACCGCTCCTCCAAGGGCAAGAAGGCCGACAAGGCACAGGAGGCCCTGTATCCGGAGGCCACCCGCGAAGCGCCGACGGTCAAGGCTTCGGCCAAGGCCGGCAAGAAGCTGCAGAAGCTGATCGACGTCTACAACAAGGACGATTTCGCCCAGACCGTCACCCTGGCCCAGGAACTCCTGGCCGAGCCGGCGGCCAACGAATACGACAAGTCGCTGGCCGCGCAGCTGGCCGCGCAGGCCGCCTACAACCAGGACGACAACGCCGCGGCCAAGGGCTACCTGCAGCAGGCGCTGCAGTTCGGCGGCCTGGACAACAACGGCCACTACCAGTCGATGCTGATGCTGGCCCAGCTGCAGCTGTCCGACGACGAGCTCGAGCCCGGCCTGGCCACCCTGGACCGCTATCTGTCCGAGACCCGCTCCACGCGTCCGGAGGACCTGGTGATCAAGGGCCAGGCCCTGTACCAGCTGGAACGCTTCAAGGATGCGATCGGCCCGCTCAAGCAGGCCATCGACGCCTCGCCCGAGCCCAAGGACAACTGGGTCCAGCTGCTGATGGCCACCTACGCCGAAACCGGCCAGAACGCCGAAGCGATCGCCCTGGCCGAGAAGCTGGCCGCCAAGAACCCGACCGACAAGAAGGCCCAGACCAACCTGGCCACCGTCTACGCCCAGGCCGACCAGATGGACAAGGCCGCCGCGGTGCTGGAGAAGCTGCGCGCCGCCGGCCAGCTCTCCGACGAGCGCGAGTACCGCCAGCTCTACATCACCTACGCGAACATGGACGGCCGCGAGAAGGACGTGATTTCGGTGATCAACGAGGGCCTGCAGAAGGGCATCCTCAAGCCCGACCACCAGACCTACCTGGCCCTGGCCCAGTCCTACTACTACAGCGAGCAGATCCCGCAGGCGATCGAGAACTGGCAGAAGGCCGCCCCGCTGTCCAAGGACGGCGAGACCTACCTCAACCTGGCCCGCGTACTGTGGCAGGAGGACCGCATCGCCGAGGCCAAGCAGGCCGCGAAGCAGGCGCTGGACAAGGGCGTGAAGAAGCCCGATGACGCCAGGAAGATCATCAACCTGAAATAGTCGGACCGGAGAGCACCGCGAGGTAGGCAAAAACCCGCGGTATTGGTATAAGCTTGACGGTTCGTGCGGTGCCACCACGAGAAACCAGGCCCCCGCCGGCGGCAGCCGGCGCCAGGTCCCCACACCCGAGTCACTAGGCGCATGGCTGAACAACTGGTCGTCCACAGGTACTACGAGGAAGCCGAGGAAAGCGGGCTGAGCTGGCCGCGCATCATCGGTATTGCGTTCGTCATCGCGCTGCATCTGGCCGCGCTCATGCTGCTGCTGATTCCGGCCGTGGCCCCGAAGGCGGAAGCCGAGCAGGAACGCAACATCCTGGTCACCCTGGTCGACGCCCCGCCGCCGCCGCCGCCCCCGCCGCCGCCGCCGCCGCCCCAGGACAAGCCGCCGCCGCCGATCAAGGAGCTGTCGCCGCCCAAGCCCTCGCCGGTGCCGCCGCCGCCGGAGGCCCCGCCGGTGGACGTGGCCGAGCCGCGACCGACCGACGTCTACCAGGAGCCGTCGCCGCCCGCTCCGCCGGCCCCGGTCGCCGACATCGGCGCCAGCGTCGACATCTCTTCCAAGAACATGAACCCGCCGCGTTATCCGCCGGCGGCCGCCCGCTCCGGCATCGAGGGCGAGGTCATCCTCGTGATCGACGTCGACGCCAATGGCAACGTGACCAACGTGTCGGTCGAACGATCCAGCCGCAACCGCGACCTGGACCGTGCCGCCATGGAAGCTGCGCGCAAGTGGCGATTCAATCCGTCCATCGTGAACGGCCAGAAGGCGGCCGGTCGCGTCCGGGTCCCGGTGAACTTCACGCTGGGTTGATGTCCTTTCGTTTCCCAGACGGAAACCGGGCCTAGCGTTTCCGCCTTCCTTCTCCACCAAACAAACCAAAAGGTAAGCGACATGCTGCAGGAACTCTTCATCGCAACCGCTGCCGGGGGTGGCAACGCCTCGGCCCTCACGCAGATGGGCTTCGACCACCTGCTGAGCGAGATGATCGCCAACCCGGGGGAATTCGCCGTCTCCTGGATCGTGCTCCTCACCCTGGTGTTCATGTCGGCCGCGGCGTGGTACTGGACGATCTTCAACGCCATCAAGAACACCCGCCTGAAGTCCTACGCCGACCGCGTGGTCAATGCGTTCTGGGACGCCCCCAACGCCCAGGAAGCCGTGCGCGTGATGGAAGAGCAGCCGCGCAGCGAGCCGTTCTCCAAGATCGCCCTGGACGCGGCCCAGGCCGCCGCCCACCACCAGCGTTCGGAAGGCGCCGGCGCCGGCATGGGCGAGACCCTGTCGCGTTCGGAGTTCGTCGACCGCGCCCTGCGCCAGGCCGTGACCCGCGAAAGCAGCAAGCTGCAGTCGGGCATGGTGCTGCTGGCCACCGTCGGTGCGACCGCGCCGTTCGTGGGCCTGCTGGGTACCGTGTGGGGCATCTACGGCGCGCTGATCAAGATCGGTGCGACCGGCTCGGCCTCGATCGACGCGGTGGCCGGCCCG
This sequence comes from Pseudoxanthomonas sp., assembly GCA_018060215.1. Classification (GTDB taxonomy): domain Bacteria; phylum Pseudomonadota; class Gammaproteobacteria; order Xanthomonadales; family Xanthomonadaceae; genus Pseudoxanthomonas. The sequence goes on along the minus strand of JAGOWL010000094.1, from coordinate 2,276 downwards.
GTGGGCGAGGCGCTGATCATGACCGCCATCGGTCTGTTCGTCGCCATCCCGGCGGTGTTCGCCTACAACTTCTTCAGCAAGATCAACAGCGCCACGATCGCCCGTTTCGACGCGTTCGCGCATGACCTGCACGACTTCTTCGCCACCGGCTCGCGCGTGCGCTGAGCCGGTCCAGAAGCGTCGATACGAAGCAATAACGGAGAGCCCGCATGGCCTTCAGTTCGGACAACACCGGCGGCCCGATGGCCGACATCAACGTCACGCCCCTGGTGGACGTGATGCTGGTGCTGCTGATCATCTTCATCATCACTGCGCCACTGATGCAGCACAAGGTGAAGATCGACCTGCCCCAGACCGATGTCGTGGCAAAGGATGACGACGTTCCAAAGGTCATGCCCATCACCGTGTCGGTGAAGGAGGATGGCTCCCTGTTCTGGAACGACGAAGCGGTCACCCGCGAGGTGCTCGAGTCGCGTCTGTCCAGCGTCGCCCAGCAGGTTCCGCAGCCCAAGCTGAACCTGCGCGGCGACCGCACCACCAAGATGCGCACGATCACCGACGTCACCAAGCTTGCCCAGGCCCAGGGCATGCTCGACGTCGGCTTCGTCGCCACCAAAGAAAAGGGGCCCTGAGCCATGGCTTTCAGTTCCGGTTCCGGCAAGGGCCCGATGGCCGACATCAACGTCACGCCCCTGGTGGACGTGATGCTGGTGCTGCTGATCATCTTCATCGTCACCGCGCCGATCATGACCTACCCGATCGACGTGGCCCTGCCGCAGCGGGTGATCAACCCGCCGCCGGTGACGAAGGAGCCGCCGCCCCCGATCGACCTGCGCATCGATGCGACCAACCAGGTGTTCTGGAACAACAGCCCGGTGGCAGTGGGTACGTTGCAGCAGATGATGGACACCGAGGTCCAGCGCGATCCGACCAACCAGCCCGAGCTGCGCATCGACTCCAGCAACGATTCGGAGTACGAGACCACCGCACGGGTCCTGGCCGCGGCCAAGAACGCGCAGATGATGAAGATCAACTTCGTCAACCAGCAGTAGGCCTGCCCCCGCGATCGCCGCTTCCTGCAGCGGCGGCGGTCACGGGACCTGGCCAGTGAGAACGCCGCCTCCGGGCGGCGTTTTCCTTTGTGGCCCCGCCCCAGCCTGCAGACGCTGTCCGGCCGGAGGCGGCCGGGAGGGGATCGGGCTGACCAAGGTCCACACCACAGGCGTAACGCCCGCCGGGGCCGCGGCGTGACAGGCTGGGTGCGCGATCAGCCGGCGGTGCGGGCCAGGATGGCCAGGTAGCCGCGCACTGTGGCATCCAGGCCGTCGTACAGGGCCTCACCGATCAGTGCGTGGCCGATGGATACTTCCTGCACGGCCGGTACCGCCTCCAGGAAGGCGCCCAGGTTGGCCTGCGACAGGTCGTGGCCGGCATTGACGCCCAGCCCGGCGACACTCGCCCGGCGGGCGGTGTCGGCGCAGGCTTCCAACGCGGCCTGCGGCCTGCCGCCGGCGTGGCCCTCGGCCCAGGGCCCGGTGTAGATCTCGATCCGGTCCGCCCCCAGTGCGGCCGCCCGCTCCAGTCCGGCCACGCCCGCATCGACGAACAGGCTGACCCTGCATCCCAGCGACGCGAAGGCGGCCACCTGCAGGGCCAGCGCCGTGGTGTCGCCATCAAAGCTGAAGCCGTGGTCGGAGGTGAGCTGGCCATCGCCGTCCGGCACCAGGGTGACCTGGGCCGGCCGTACCTGCTCGCACAGCGCCAGCAGGCCCGGATAACCGGCCCGAGGGGCGGCGAAGGGATTGCCTTCGATATTGAACTCGACCCCGAAGCGGGCGCACAGCCCGGCCAGCGGAGGCAGGTCCTCGGCCACGATGTGGCGCCGGTCCGGGCGTGGATGCACGGTGATGCCATGCGCCCCGGCCTCCAGGCAGGTGAGCGCGGCACGGGTGACGTCCGGTGTGCCGCCGCCACGCGAATTGCGCAGCACGGCGACCTTGTTGACGTTCACGCTGAGCCGGGTACTCATGCCGCCGGAGGACCTGGATCCTGCGTCTGTGCAGCAGCCAGTTCGCGCTTGCGCGCCGCGGCCTGTTCGCGCAGCTTGCGCAGCTCCAGCGGATCGATGATCGCCGACTCGTCGCGCTGTGGCTGGCCACCGACGCGGTCCAGGTACCAGCCTCGCATCCAGGCCACGAACAGCGCCAGCGCCGCCAGCAGGGCCAGCAGCAACAGCCAGGCATGGGGTGTGGTGATGGCCAGCCAAAGGGCGCCCA
>JAGOWL010000093.1 GCA_018060215.1 Pseudoxanthomonas sp. | reverse complement strand
GTCATCGTTGGTCACCACCTTCTCCGGCAGATAGCTGCCGGTTCCGGCGATGCGCGAATGGATCCGCTCGCTCATGCGCATTCCCGCTTGGGGCCCCGTGGGGGGCAGGGTTTGTTTCACGCAGCCCTGGCGCGCGCAGGCGGCGCGCCGGAAGCCGGACTCAGTCTTCTTCGACGACCGAAGACTTGGTCTGGATCACCTTCTTGCCACGGTAGTAACCGTCGGCGGTGACGTGGTGGCGCAGGTGGGTCTCGCCCGTGGTCGGGTCGGTCGCCAGCTGCCTGGCCGTCAGCGCATCGTGGGAACGGCGCTGGCCGCGGCGGGACGGAGTGACTCGGGATTTCTGCACAGCCATGGGATTGCTCCAAACTCGTTGTATGCGTGTCTTGTGGGACCTGGTAGCCACCCGCCGGTGTCGTTCCAGGGCGCCTTGGGCGGCGGCGCGGCCGTGTGTCCTACTTCTTCAGCGATGCCAGTGCCGCGAACGGACTGGCCGCCTGCAATTCCTCTTCACCGGCCGACCAGGTGCGCTCGACCGGTTCGCTGCCAGGCGCCATCGGCACCACCGGCAGGGCCAGCACCAGCTCGTCCTGGACCAGGTCCAGCGGCCGCACCAGACCGTCCTCGTCCAGCAGCAGGGCCTCGTAACCGGGCGGCAACGCGGCCTCCTCGGCTTCGTCGCGGATCAGGCCCAGTCGCTGCACCGTCTGCACCGGGAACACGAACCGCTCCAGGCTGCGCTGGCACACCAGCGTCAGGCCCGCCTCGATCGACAGTTCCACATAGGGTACCTGCAGCGCATCGCGGCCGAATTCCAGCGCGTAGCGGCATTCACCTTCCGTATCGGCGAGGCTGCCCGCGAGCCGGTCCATCGCCGACAACGGCACGCGCCCCTCGAACTGCCGCCTCGCGGCGACCATCCTCCAGGCATCCAGCGTTTCGGGAACCTGCACGACGGGCACACCTGCGGACATAAGCCGCTGAATGTTAAGGATCGGCCCGCCCGCTGTCAAACCCGGCCAGGCGTGCCGGACGCGGGCTGGACCGGCGGCGGGTGCGGCCCGGCATGGCCCGATCGTGCCTGCGCGCCACCACAGGCATTGCCCGGGCGGCCGCCCGCCGCCGACACTGGCACCCCCACCGGTTCCGGCCCCCATGCTGATCCTCGCCTCCACCTCCCCTTACCGGCGCGAACTGCTGCAGCGCCTGCGCCTGCCCTTCGACTGCGCCAGCCCGCAGGTCGACGAGACCCCCTTGCCCGGCGAGGCCCCGGACGCACTGGCCCGGCGCCTGGCCCGGGCCAAGGCCGCCGAGGTCGCCGCCCGCCATCCAGGGGCCTGGGTGATCGGCTCGGACCAGGTGGCCGACCTGGACGGCCGGCCGCTGGGCAAGTCCGGTGGGCGCGCGGCGGCGATCGCGCAGCTGTCCGGCATGTCCGGGCGGGTGGTGGATTTCCACACCGCCGTGTGTCTGCGCCGTGGCGACGACGAACAGCTGGCGGTCGACCTTACCCGGGTGCGTTTCCGTTCCCTGGCCACGGACGGGATCGAACGCTACGTCGACGCCGAACAGCCCTGGGACTGCGCCGGCAGCTTCAAGTGCGAAGGCCTGGGCATCGCCCTGTTCGAGGCGATCGAATCGCGCGACCCCACCGCCCTGGTCGGCCTGCCGCTGATCGCCCTGTCCGGGATGCTGCGCCAGGCCGGCTACCGCCTGCCCTGACGCGGGTCCTGCATCCAAGGGGATCTACCGGTCCGCCGGCTCCACCTCGATCGCCTGTTCCGGCCACAGTTCGACGCTGCCGTCGCCACCGTGCAGGCGCAGCCCCAGCCAGTGCCGCCCGGCCTGGCTGGCCGGCAGCTCGACCCTGGCCTGGAAGCCGACCTGCGGCTGGTTGGGATCGAGTGATCCGGGGAAATGGCCGCCGACGTCGAAGGCCGAGCCGTAGTCCGCCTCGGCCACCACCACGCCATCGAGGGTGACCTCCACCCGCGACAGCCCCACACCCTCCTTGAACGCCCAACCACGGACCTCGAATGTCGGCGCCACCCGCGCAGCTGGCGCCGGGCTGTCGACGTAGGCCAGGGCCGGCGCAACGCAGGCCGGCGGTGCCGGGTCTTGCTGTCCCGATGCCTCCGATGCCTGGGGCGCCGAAGCCGACGGCGCTGCAGCGGGCGGCAGTTCCACCAGCACGAAGCGCTGCGCACCGTGATCGACCATCACCGTGCGGCTGGCCGGTGGCAGCGGCCCCAGTCGCGCGCACAGGTCGTGGTAGCGCTGCAGCCAGTGTTTGAACGGCAGGTCGCCCGGTGCCAGCACCAGCAGCGTCGGCACGTCGGCGGCCGCCGCGTCGGCCTGCAGCCCCCACAGGCGCAATTGCGGCGCGCGGCCGTGGGCATGGTTGAGCGGATGGTCGAGCACCGCGATGCGCGGATCGCCCAGGGCGAAGCCCAGTTCGGCGCCGACCTTGAAGTCCTCGGCCAGCAGCCGGGTGCCCGGCGGCATCGCCGCCAGTTCCTCGCGCACCGCCGTCGCCAGCGGCTCCCAGCCGGCGAAATTGCGCGGGTAGTGCTTGGAACCGGCGCTGGCCTGGCGCAAGGCCGGCACCGATACGGCCAGGTAGCCGCCCATCGCCACCAGCAGGCCCAGCGCCGCCAGCGTCCAGGCCGCCTTCCGCCACGGTCGCGACCAGCCATGCAGCACCATCGCCGTGGCCGGCAGCAAGGCCAGGTAGGCCGGCACCGGCCAGTGGAAACTGACCCGCTCGCTGTCGGCGAAAAAGCCCAGCACGAACAGCCCGGCCAGCACGAACGCGCCGAACAGCCCCAGGAAACGCCACTGCGGCCGCGCCGGCCGCTGCTTCCAGCCGGTGACCCAGGCCGCCTGCAACAGGGCCAGCGCCAGCAGCGGCGTCACCAGCAACACCTGCACCGGCACGAAGGCCAGGCCGCCGGCGTGCAGGGACCACGGGTGGCGGTCCAGCAACTGGAAGCGCAGCCCGGCCTCGCCATGTTCCAGGTTCCACCACAGCAGCGGCAGCCACGCCAGCGCGCCGACCAGGCCGGCCAGCAGCACCCGCGGATCGCGCAGCAGGCGCCTGCCCTGCGGCAGCCACGCGATCACCGCCACCGCCACCAGCACAGTCCCGGCGAAGCGGTAGTGGCTCAATGCCCCCAGCGCCAGGCCAAACGCCAGCTCCAGCGCACCCAGAGGCGTGACCTGGTGCAACAGCCGCGCCACCGCATGCAGGCACAGCACCGTGGCCAGCGCCAACGGCACGTCCGGCAGCGCCAGGATCCCGAGCGTGCCCAGCAGCGGCAGCAGCACCGCCAGGGTGCCGGCCTGCCAGCCATGGACCACGCCGAACCAGCGCCCCCCGATCCGCGCCACCCACCACGGCAGCAGCGCGCCGATCAGCAGGAACGGCATCCGCAGCGCCAGCACGTGCTCGCCGCCCAGGGTGGTGCCCAGCCAGGCCAGCCACGCGGTCATCCCCGGCAGGTCCGAATAGGCCACGGCCAGGTGCCGGCCCTCCTGCCAGTAGAAGGCCTCGTCCACGAACAGCGGCAACCGTGCGGCCACCACCAGCTTGAGCGCACAGGCCAGCGCCCAGCACGCCAGGAACACCCGCCGCGCGCGCTGCTCAGCGTCCATCTGCCGCTACACTCATCCCCGGACTTCCCCCTGGTGCAGACCTGATGATGTCACGCGGTGCGGACCCATCGACCTTCATCCTAACCGAGCCGCTGCGCCAGGCCCTGGACCGGGCGCAGCAGCAGATCAACGCACTGGTGCTGGGCAAGCCACAGGAAGTGCGGCTGGCCCTGGTGGCCCTGCTGGCCGGCGGCCACGCCCTGATCGAAGACCTGCCCGGACTGGGCAAGACCACCCTGGCCCACGCCCTGGCCGCCACCGTGGGACTGGACTTCCAGCGCATCCAGTTCACCTCCGACCTGCTGCCGGCCGACGTGCTCGGCGTATCGGTGTACGAGGCCGGCTCGCGCCAGTTCCAGTTCCACCCCGGCCCGGTGTTCACCCAGGTGTTGCTGGCCGACGAGATCAACCGCGCCCCGCCGCGCACCCAGAGCGCGCTGCTGGAGGCGATGGCCGAGCAGCAGGTGACCCTGGACGGCAGCACCCATCGACTGCCCGATCCGTTCTTCGTCATCGCCACCCAGAACCCGGTGGACCTGTCGGGCACCTTCCCGCTGCCGGATTCGCAACTGGACCGCTTCCTGCTGCGTTTCTCGCTGGGCTATCCCAATGCCGAGTCCGAACGCGCCCTGCTCACCGGCACCGACCGCCGCGAGCTGATCGCCCAGGCCATGCCGGTGCTGGCCGACGGTGATGTGCAGGCGCTGCGCCGGGCGGCCGAACAGGTCCACGCCAGCGAAGCCCTGGTCGGCTACGTGCAGGCGCTGCTGGCGCGCAGCCGCCAGCAGCCGGGCATACGCGTGGGCCTGTCGCCACGCGCCGGCCTGGCCCTGCTGCGCGCGGCGCGCGCCTACGCCCTGCTGCTCGGCCGCGAGCACGTGCTGCCCGAGGACGTGCAGGCACTGTTCATCGCCGTGGCCGGCCACCGCCTCAGCGGCGAGGCCGAGGCCGGCAGCGGTGCCGCCCTGGCCAAGGCGGTGCTGCACGCGGTGCCGGTGGACTGATGCCGGCGGCCGCCTGGCACCGGCTGCGCGAATGGCTCGAGCGTTTCCAGCGGCCGCGCGCCCCCGAACCGCTGCCGGTGCGGGTGGACCGCCGCCGCATCTACGTCCTGCCCACCCGCTTCGGCCTGTTCTACACCCTGCTGGTGCTGGCGATGGTGCTGGGCGCGCTCAACTACAACAACAACCCGGCCCTGCTGCTGGCCCTGCTGCTGGGCGCGGCCGGGCTGGCCAGCCTGATCACCGCCCACCTGCAACTGTCGGGACTGCAGGTCGATGCACTGTCGGCCGAACCGGTGCCTGCCGGTGCGGCACTGGGACTGCGGGTGGCGTTGAGCGCCCTTGACGGCCGCCAGCGCCGCGGCCTGCGTGGCGAACTCGGCCCGGCCAGCGGCTGGGCCGGCATCGGCGCCGATGGCCATGGCGAACTGGCCCTGTCCCTGCCCACGCACCGGCGTGGCTGGCTCGAACCCGGTCGCCTGCGCCTGTCCACCACCCAGCCACTGGGCCTGGCGCGGGCCTGGTCGCTGGCCTGGCCGCAGCAGCCGCTGCTGGTCTATCCGCGCGCCGAAGCCCACCCGCCGCCCCTGCCCGACCGCGGCGACGACGCGCGCCTGACCCGGGTCCACCCGCAGGGCGAGGATCCGCACCAGTTGCGCGCCTATCGCGCCGGCGACGCGCCGCGCACCATCGCCTGGAAGCACAGCGCCCGCCGCGACAGCCTGGTGGTGCGCGAGTACGAGCGCGCCCAGCAGCAGGACGTGCTGCTGGACTGGCGTGAACTGCACGGACTGGCGCACGAGGCGCGCATCAGCCGCCTGGCCGGCTGGGTCGAACTGGCCGAACGCGAAGGCCGTCGCTATCGCCTGCGCCTGGCCCGCCAGGCCGACTTCGGCCCTGGACGCGGGCCCGAACACCGCCACGCCTGCCTGCGCGCGCTGGCGTTGCTGCCGCAGGCATGAACGTCGCCACTGCCACCGCTGCCGCCCCGGTGCCGCTCGATCCCGGCGCCCGCGGCTGGTCGCTGGCGGCCGGCGCGCTGGCCCTGCTGCCACTGCTGCTGACCCTGCCGCCGGGCCTGGCCACCGGTCTTGGCCTGGCCGCGGCGGCCACCGCGGCGATCGCCTGGCGCCATCCGTTCCCGGGCTGGCTGCGCGTGGCGCTGACCCTGGCCATGATCGCGGCGGTGTTCGCGGTGATGGGCGCGCGCCTGGGCCGCGATACCGGCAGCGCCCTGCTGGCGGCGATGCTGGCGATCAAGCCCAGCGAACTGCGCAGCCTGCGCGACGCACGCAGCCTGGTCGGCTTCGCCCTGTTCGCCCCGTTCGCCGCCTTCCTGCTCGACCAGGGCCCGCTGGTGATGGCCAGCGCCCTGGTCGCGGTGCTGGCCGGACTGCTGGCGCTGCAGCGCCTGGCCGACCTGGAGGGCGGCGTCGGCGCGCTGGCGTTGCCGCAACGGCTGGGCACGATCGGCCGGCTGGTGGCGATCGGGCTGCCGCTGGCACTGGCCGCGTTCTGGCTGTTCCCGCGCCTGGCCACGCCGCTGTGGGGCGTGCCCGAACGCGCCCTGGCCCGGCCCGGCCTGTCCGACAGCATGACCCCGGGCGGCTGGCTGGACCTGATGGCCGACGATGCGCCGGCGATGCGCGCCCAGTTCCAGGGCGCCGAGCCGCCGCTGCAGCAGATGTACTGGCGCGGCCCGGTGCTGCTGGACTACGACGGCCGCAGCTGGACCCGCAACCGCTGGGTCGAAGCCCTGCCGACCGCCGAAATCCGCAGCGGCGATGTGCGCTGGCACTACCGGCTGGAGATCGAGGCCAGTGACCGCCGCGACCTGCCGGCGCTGGACCTGCCCGGTGCGGTGCCCGAAGGCAGCCACCTCACCCATGGCGCCAGCCTGATGGCCCAGCGCACGCTGTCGGCACCCTCGCGCTGGCAACTGCAATCCGCCCCACCGCTGCAGTTCGAAGCGCAGCTGCGCCAGACCCTCCGCCAGCACGCACTGCGACTTCCGCCCGGCTACAACCCGCGCACCCTGGCACTGGGCCAGCAATGGCGCCGGGACGCCGGCAATGACGACCTGGCCATCATCGAACGTGCGTTGGACATGGTCCGCGCCGACTTCGCCTACACCCTGACCACGCCCCTGCCGGGGCGGCATGCGGTGGACGAGTTCCTGTTCGACAGCCGCGAAGGCTTCTGCGAACACTTCAGCTCCGCGTTCACCGTGTTGATGCGCGCGGCCGGGATCCCGGCGCGGGTGGTGACCGGCTACACCGGCGGCTACCGCAATCCGTTCGGCGGCTACTGGATCGTGCGACGGATGGACGCCCACGCCTGGAGCGAGGTGTGGCTGGAAGGCCGCGGCTGGGTGCGGGTGGACCCGACCGCAGCGGTGGCTCCGGAGCGGATCTACGACACCCTGGAGCAGCGCCTGGGCTCCGGCGGTGGCCAGGGCCTGGGCGTGCTGCAGCTGGGCCACTTCGGTGATCTCACCGACTGGCTGCGCCGTGGCTGGAACGACCTGGTGCTGGGGTTCGACGCCAGCCGCCAGCAGGCCCTGCTGCGCCCGCTGGGCCTGGACCGGCTGGAACCTGCGCAATTGCTGGGGCTGTTCATCGCCTTCGCCGCCCTGGCACTTGCCGGCATGGTCCGGCTGCTGGCCCGCGCCGAGCGCGAGCGCGACCCGTTGTTGCGCGCCTGGCACCGGCTCGGCCGCCGCTACGCCAAACTCGGCCTGGGTCGCGCCCCGCACGAACCGGCGCTGGCCTGGGCCACCCGGGTGGCCGCGGCCCATCCGCGCTCGGGTGCGGAACTGCTGGCGGTCAGCCAGCGTTTCGTTTGCGCGCGCTACGCTCGCTCGCATGGGGGGATGCAGCAGTTGCGGCGGGACTTGTCCCGGCATCGCCCTTGACCATCAGGAGGCCGACATGTCCGCGTCCAACCGATACCGCCGCTTCCGCACCGCCGGCCTGGCGGCCGGCCTCGCCACCCTGCTGGGCGCCTGCGCCAGCGCGCCGCAACCCTTGCAGGGCAACTTCGTTCCCGTCTCCCCCGAGCAGGCCGTGGTTGGCCAGCAAGTCGGCGCCAACGTGCGCTGGGGTGGACGCATCGTCCAGACCCAACCCGGGCCGGACAGCACCTGCTTCCAGGTCATCGCCACGCCGCTCGGCGCCAGCGGCCGTCCCGACAGCAACTCGCGAGACCAGGCCCAGGGTCGCTTCATCGCCTGCCGCAGCGGCTTCTACGACCCGGCCGTGTTCACCCCCGGGCGCGAAGTCACCTTCGTCGGCCGCGTCGACAACACCAGCGACACCGTGCGCATCGGCGAATACGACTACCGCCTGCCGACGATGGCTGCCGACGTGGTCTACCTGTGGCCGGTGGTCAGCGAGGTGAACGTGCGCATGCAACCCAGCCCATGGGGTCCCTGGGGTCCCTGGGGGCCATGGGGCCCGCACTGGGGCTGGGGCAGCAGCTGGTGGTGGTGAGCCACCCGGCCGGCTGACGCCCGCGCCGGGCGCAATCGGGCGTGGTGCGCTTACGGCGTACCGAACCGGCCCAGCGGCGCGCCGGCCAGCAGGTGCAGGTGCACATGGAACACGGTCTGCCCGGCGTGTTCGCGGCAGTTCATCACCACCCGGTAGCCGTCCTGGGCCAGGCCCTGGCTGCGCGCCCACGCGGCGGCGGCCAGCATCAGCCGGCCGAGCAACTGCGCATCGTCGGCGCTGGCATCGTCCAGGGTCGGGATCGGGCGCTGCTTGGGGATGAACAGCACGTGCACCGGCGCCTGCGGCGCGATGTCCTTGAAACCGAGGATGTCCTCGTCCTCGTAGACGATGGTCGCCGGGATCTCGCGGCGGATGATCTTGCCGAACAGGGTGTCACTCATGATGGCTCCTACAATGGCATTTCGCCGCGACTGCCGAAGGCATGCGACAGGGTGCCGCGATCGACGTATTCCAGTTCGCCGCCCAGCGGCAGGCCCTGGGCCAGCCGGCTCGGCCGTGCGCCGTGGCGGCGCGCCAGCTGCGCCAGGTAGTGCGCGGTGGCCTCGCCCTCGACGGTGGCACTGGTGGCCACGATCAGTTCGGCCACCTCGCCGCCTTCCAGGCGTGTGGCCAGCGCATCCAGGCCCAGCTCGCGCGGGCCGATCCCGTCCAGTGGCGACAGCCGACCCTGCAGCACGTAGTACAGGCCGCGGTAGCCGGTGGCGGTCTCGATCGCCAGGCGGTCGGCCGGGGATTCGACCACGCACAGCTGCTGGCGGTCGCGGCTGCCGCTGGCGCAGGTCGCGCACACCTCGGTCTCGCTGAAGTCGCGGCACTGGCTGCAGTGGCCTACACGTTCCACCGCCTCGGCCAGCACCTGGGCCAGGTGGCGGCCGCCGTCGCGGCCGCGCTCGAGCACGTGGTAGGCCATGCGCTGGGCGCTCTTGCGGCCCACGCCCGGCAGCACGCGCAGCGCTTCGATCAGCTGCTCCAGCAGCGGTGAACTCATGGCGGCAGCGATCGGGCCGGGATCAGAACGGCAGCTTCATGCCCGGCGGCAACTGCATGCCGGCCGAGGCGGCGCCCATCTTCGTCTTGGACTCGGCATCGACCTTGTTGGAGGCGTCGTTGAACGCAGCCGCGACCAGGTCCTCGGCCATTTCCGGATCCGACAGCACGCTCGGGTCGATGCGCACCTTGCGGCATTCCTTGGTGCCGGTCAGGGTCACGCTGACCATGCCACCGCCGGCACTGCCGGTGACTTCCAGGTTGGCCAGTTCTTCCTGGGCGCGTTGCAGGTTCTCCTGCA
>JAGOWL010000208.1 GCA_018060215.1 Pseudoxanthomonas sp. | reverse complement strand
GCCTGGCACAGCCGCGGCGAAAGGATCTGCATGTAACGCGCCAGCACCACCAGGTCGATGCGCTCGCGCTCGACCAGGTCGATAATCGCCTGCTCCTGGCCGTCGCGGTTGGACGCGTCCACCGGCAGGTGCTGGAACGGCACGCCGTAGGACCCGGCCAACGCGGCGAAGTCGGCATGGTTGGAGACCACCGCGGCGATGTCCACCGGCAACTGGCCGCTGTGGGCGCGGAACAGCAGATCGTTGAGACAATGCCCCTGCCTGCTGACCAGCACCAGCAGGCGTGCACGACGGCGGGCGTCATGCAACTGCCAGTCCATGTCGAACCCGCCGGCCAGCTGGCCGAAGCGCTCGCGCACCCCCGCCAGCGCGGCCGGGGCCGGCAGCTGGAAGTGCACGCGCAGGAAGAAGCGCCCGCTCTCCTCGTCGCCGTACTGCTGGGCGTCGAGGATGTTGCAGCCCTGGTCGAACAACAGGCCGGTGACGCGATAGACGATGCCGGTGCGATCCGGGCAGGACAGGGCGAGGACGTGGTCGTGGCGCATAGGTGCGCCATGTTATGCGACTGCGCAGGCACGCGCGCAGCCGTTGCAGCCGATACGAACGCCGCCGATCAGGCGCCGGCGTCCACCAGCGCCGCCAGCACCGGTACGCAGTCGGCTTCGATCTTGAGTGTGAGCAGGTCGTCGGCACGGGTACGGCCACGGTTGAGCGCGGCCACCGCAAGCCCGGCCTCGGCGGCCATGCGCGCAAAGCGCAGCCCCGAATACACCATCAGCGAAGACCCCACCACCAGCAGCGCATCGCTGCGCCGCAGCTGCGCCAGCGCCGCTTCCAGCCGAGCGCGCGGCACGCTCTCGCCATAGAACACCACGTCGGGCTTGAGCATGCCGCCGCAGGTCAGGCATGCCGGCACCACGAACGCGGTGAGATCCACACCCTCCAGGTCGGCGTCGCCATCGGGCGCGATCGCCGCCACATGCCGGTCCCAGCCCGGATTGGCGGCCAGCAGCACGCTCTGGAATTCCGCCCGCCCCTGCCCGGCACCACAGCCCAGGCACAGCACCCGGTCCAGCCGTCCGTGCAGGTCGATGACGCTGCGGCTGCCGGCCTGCTGGTGCAGGCCATCCACGTTCTGGGTCACCAGCGACTGGATCCGCCCGGCCTGCTCCAGCGCCGCCAGCGCGTGGTGGGCCGGATTGGCAGCGGCCGCGGCGAACCGCGGCCAGCCGACCACGCTGCGCGCCCAGTATCGGCGGCGGGTGTCCGCGCTGCCGGTGAAGGCCTGGAAGGTGACCGGCTGGGCCCGCTTCCAGCTGCCGTCCAGGTCGCGATAGTCGGGAATCCCCGAACCGGTGCTGATGCCGGCACCGGTGAGCACCAGCGGACGCCGGTGGCGATCGAGGAAGTCGCGCAGGGCCCCGGCGGCGGCGGCCACCGAACCGGTAACAGGTGTGTCCATGCCTGCTGTATGCGGCCACCGGGCCGGCCCCGCAAGCCCGCGCCCGGGGTAATATGGGCGTTTCCCCACGGATTTCACAGGAATCGCCGATCGTGCCCATCAACCAGGACCAGAAGAACCGCCTCGCCTCCGGCCAGGGTTTCATCGCCGCCCTCGACCAGAGCGGCGGCTCCACGCCCAAGGCGCTCAAGCTCTACGGCATCGACGAATCGGCCTATTCCGGCGACGCGGAGATGTTCGCCCTGGTGCACGCGATGCGCAGCCGCATCGTCACCAGCCCGGCCTTCGGCGGCGGACGGGTGCTCGGCGCGATCCTGTTCGAACGCACCATGGACGACGCTTTCGGTGGCAAGGACGCGGTGGCCTACCTGTGGGAAGACAAGGGCGTGGTCCCGTTCCTGAAGATCGACAAGGGCCTGGAAGACGAGGCCGACGGCGTGCAGAAGCTCAAGCCGATCCCGGGCCTGGACGCACTGCTGGCGCGGGCCAAGGCCAAGGGCGTGTTCGGCACCAAGGAACGCTCGGTGATCAAGGCCAACAACGCCAAGGGCATCGCCGACGTGCTCGACCAGCAGCTCGACCTGGCCCGGCAGGTACTGGCCGCCGGCCTGGTGCCGATCGTGGAGCCGGAGGTGGACATCAAGGCCGCCGACAAGGCCGCCATCGAAGTGGAACTCAAGCGCGGCCTGCTGGCGCGCCTGGACGCACTCGACCCGGCCACCCCGGTGATCCTCAAGCTCACCCTGCCCAGCGTGGACGGCTACTTCCAGGAACTGGTCGATCACCCGTCCGTGCTCAAGGTGGTGGCGCTGTCGGGTGGCTACAGCCGCGACGACGCCAACGCGAAACTGGCCAGCAACCCCGGCGTAATCGCCAGCTTCAGCCGCGCCCTGACCGAAGGCCTGAGCGCGCAGCAGGACGATGCCGGATTCGACGCTGCGCTGGACGCGGCGATCGAATCGATCTACCGCGCCTCGATCGCCTGATCGCCTGCCGCCGCCGCGCATGCTCGCGGCGGCGGCGGTCGGTGGCCCCGGTTGCCGCCCGCTGTTCCCTTGCCCCTGCGCATGCCGCGCCGATCTGCACCACCGGCCCATGCGTGGATGACCGGACCCCGTTGCCAGGGAGAGCCTCGTGACCGACGACCCCTCCCTGCACGTGGTGCCGGTTCCGGACGATCCGCGACCACAGCCCCCGGAAAAGCCCCTGCCGCAGGAGTGTTGCGAAAGCGGCTGCCCAATCTGCGTGTACGACCAGTACGCCGACGCGCTGGATGAATACCGCCGCGCCCTGGCCGCCTGGCAACTGCGCCACCCCGACGCTGAAGCCTAGCGCGTCGCAAATCCGCCCCTGACACCACCCCGTCCGGATCACGCCGATGCCGTGAAAGCCAGACCCGGATAC
>JAGOWL010000092.1 GCA_018060215.1 Pseudoxanthomonas sp. | reverse complement strand
GCCAGTTCCGCGTTGCCCTGCATGCTGGCGGCAAACCACAGGAAGTGGTGGTTGTGCGGGATGTAGCCCAGCGGGTAGACGCCCTGCACGTTGCCGCGGCATACCGCCAGGTAGGCGTCGTCGGCCTCGATCGCGCGCTGGTTGGCCAGCACCGCGTCCTGCCAGCGCCCGACCCGGGCGTAGATGTGCGAGGGCATGTGCACCAGGTGGCCGGAACCGGGCACCAGCTCGCGCAGGCGGTCGGCCGCCTCGACGCCGCGCTGCGGGTCGGCCGAGGCCTCGACCGCATGCACGTACAGGTGCAGCGCACCGGCATGGTCGGGGTTGCGCGCCATCACCGATTCCAGGGTGGAGACGATCTCGGTGGTATGACCCTGGGGGCGCAACTGCTCGTCGTAGTACTCCCAGGGCTGCAGGTCCATCAGCGCCTCGGCGTGCAGCACGGCCGCATCCAGGTCGTCCGGGCGCTGCCGGACCAGGCGCGCGGTGGCCTCGGCATAGGCCTGGTCCAGTGCCGAACGATCTTCGGTGGGCGCCTGCGCGTAGCGCGCCGACAGCGCCGCGATGAAGGCCTGCTCGCGTGCGCTGGCCGTTGGTGCCAGTTCCTGCGCACGCTGCAGGCGGCTCCAGGCGTCGGCATGGTCGGCCGGGTCCATGCCGGCATTGACATGCGGCCCCAGCACCAGCGATGCGCCCCACCAGCACATCGCGCACTGCGGGTCGAGTTCGGTGGCCTTGAGGAAGGCGCGTTCGGCCGCGTCGTGGTTGAAGCCCCAGGTCAGCGCCAGGCCCTGGTCGAACCAGCGCTGCACCTCCGGGTGGCTGCTGGTGACCGGGAAACGGTAATCACCCAGGCCATCCAGCAGCACCGCGCCGGCCACCGCCAGTTCCGGGGGCGAAGCGGCCGCCGCGTCGGCCGCCGCCGGTGCCTGCGGCCGGCAACCGCTGCCGGCCAGGGCCAGCAGCAACGAGGCGGCAGCCAGGGGCCAGGAAAGTCGGGTTCGCATGCCGCACCTCCGCGGAGTATCCCTATCCGGTAGCAACGCCGGATCGAACATCGAACGGACCACTGCGGCGCGCACCCCTGGCCGCCGCGCCGCGCCTACATCGTCTGGGTCGCCTTGTCGGCGTTGAGGATGCCGGCCAGCAGGGTCTCGATCCGGCTCTTGACGATTTCGCCCTCGCTGCCTTCGGGGAACTGCACGCCGATGCCGGCGGTGCGGTTGCCCTGGGCACCGGCCGGGGTGACCCACACCACCTTGCCGGCGATGGGCAGGCGATCGCTGGAATCGGGCAGGGCCAGCAGCAGGAACACCTCGTCGCCGAGGAAGTAGCGCTTGGGCGTGGGCACGAAGATGCCGCCATGCCGGATGTAGGGCATGTAGGCGTTGTACAGCGCAGCCTTGTCCTTCACCGCCAGCGACAAAATGCCCTGGCGTCCGCTCGCAGCACTCATCGGCTCTCCTCGTTGCGCGCCCGCGGTGCCCGCGCGTCGTCGCGCCAGGCCAGCAGGAGGTCGGTCATCACCAGGTCGGCGCGCACCGTACTGCGCAGCAGCTCGCGGGCACGGTTGGCAGCGTCGAACCAGAGCGCCAGCTTGTGCAATCGCTCCGGATCGGTCAAGCGCAACGCGGCGGCGCGGTCGCGGGCGTGTTCGGCGGCATGGCGCAGGCGTTGTCCGGCCTGGTCGTCCCCGGCCCAGCGCAGGGCCGCTTCCAGCGGATCGGCGCCACCGGCTTCCAGCGCCCCCAGGTCGGCGGCGACCTGCCGGCGCAGGTCCAGGCCGTCCCCGCGCAGCCACTGGTCGGCCAGTCCGGGGTGGCCGCGGGCGGCATCGAGCGCCTCCTCCGCCTGGGCCGGGGCGTGGCCGTGGGCGACCAGCCAGTCCAGGGCCTCCTGGCGCGGCGGCAGCCGCACTTCCAGGCGCTGGCAGCGGCTGCGGATGGTCGCCGGCAGGCGCGCCGGATTGGACGCCACCAGCCACAGGTAGCGGCCGGGCAGCGGCTCTTCCAGGGTCTTGAGGATCGCGTTCCAGGCGTGATAGTTGACCGCATCGGCCGGCTCGACGATGGCCACGCTCATCCCGGACCCGGTCGAAATCTCCAGCCTCGCGGCCAGCTGCCGCATCTGGTCGATCACGATCTCGGTGAGCATCCTCGGCGGGGTCGGCTTCATCCGCCACTCGTAGCCGACGAACAGCAGGTCCGGGTGCGCGCTATGCCCCTGCGGCTGCGCCGGACTGCCGTCGGGCCGCAGTTCCAACGGGTCGCGCTGGGCACGCACGGCGAACAGGTGGCAGCTGCGGCACTGGCCGCAGGGGCCGTCCTGCGGCGAACGCTGCCGGCACAGCACGTACTGGGCCATCGCCTCGACCAGTTCGCGCTTGCCCAGCCGTTCCGGGCCGCATACCAGCAGCGCATGGCCCAGCCGGCCCGATTCGAACGCAGCCACCGCCTGCTCCCAGGCGCGCAGCAGCCACGGTGCCAGAGCCGGCTTCACGCTTGTGCCCCCAGCCAGGCGTCCACCGCCACGGCCACCGCCCGGCCCACCTCGGCCGGACTGCGGGCGGCGTCGACCAGGCGGAAACGATCGGGCTCGGCCGCGGCGCGGCGACGGAAACCGGCGCGCACCCGCTCGAAGAAATCGTCCTGCTCGCTCTCGATCCGGTCCGGCCACAGGTCGCGGCCACTGGCACGGGCGCGACCCTCTCGCACGTCCAGGTCCAGCAGCAGGGTCAGGCCCGGACGCAGGCCGACCACGCGCCGCTCCAGGTCGGCGATCCAGGCCGCGTCCAGGCCGCGGCCGTCGCCCTGGTAGGCGTAGCTGGAATCGGTGAAGCGGTCGCTGACCACCCAGGCGCCGCGCTGCAGGGCCGGCGCGATCACCTGGCGCACGTGCTGGGCGCGTGCGGCGAACATCAGCAGCAGCTCGGTCTCGGCCGCCAGCGGTTCCTGTTCCCGGCCCTCGCCCGGCCCGGAACGCTCGCCCAGCAACAACTCCCGGATGCGCTCGGCCAGCGGCGTGCCACCGGGCTCGCGGGTCAGCACCACCTCGCCACCACGGCGCAGCAGGGCTTGCCGCAGCGAGGCGATGGCCGTGCTCTTGCCGGCCCCTTCGCCCCCTTCCAGGCTGATGAAGCGGCGATGGGTCACGATCGCCTGGCTCATCGCGGCCCCGGGTCCTGGGCCGGGCCTTGCGCGGGGTCCTGCCCCGGATCCTGGCCAGCCGGGCTGGCGGCGGCCTGCGCGGGCAACGCCTGCTGCCCAGGCGGGCAGCCGCGCCGGCGCTGGTAGCAATCCACCGCCCGGTTGTGTTCGGCATAGGTGGCCGAGAACACATGGCTGCCGTCGTTGCGCGAGACGAAGAACAGTGCGTCGCCCGGCGCCGGATTGACCGCCGCCTGCAGCGCGGCGCGACCGGGCATGGCGATCGGCGTGGGGGGCAGGCCGACGCGGGTGTAGGTGTTGTAGGGCGTGTCGGTGGTGAGGTCGCGCTTGCGGATGTTGCCGTCGTAGCCGCTGCCCAGGCCGTAGATCACGGTCGGATCGGTCTGCAGCAGCATGCCCTTGCGCAGCCGGCGGGCGAACACCCCGGCGATCTGCGGGCGTTCGTGCGCCTGTCCGGTTTCTTTTTCCACGATCGAGGCCAGCACCAGCGCCTCGTCGGGGGTGGCCAATGGCACATCGTCCGCGCGCCCCTGCCAGGCTTCGTCCAGCGCCTGCGCCATCGCCGCGTGGGCCCGGCGCAGGATGGCCAGGTCGCTGTCGCCGCGCTGGTAGGCGTAGGTCTCGGGCAGGAAGCGTCCTTCCGGATGCTGGCCAGGATGCCCGAGCGCGGCCATCAGCGCCGCGTCGTCCATGTCACCGGTCTGGTGCTCCAGCGGATCGGCCGCCGCCAGTGCCGCGCGCAGCTGGCGCATGTTCCAGCCCTCGACCAGGGTCACCCGGTACTGGATGGCGCGGCCATCGCGCAGACGTTGCAGCAGCTGGCGCGGGGTCAGGTCGGCGGCCAGGGCGTACTCGCCGACCTTGATCCGGCCGGCCGCATCCATCTGCCGGGCCAGCAGCCGCCATTCCAGGTCGTGGCCGGCGTCCACGCCGGCGCTGCGCAGGCGGCGCAGGACGGTGGCGAAGCCGTCGCCGCGCTCGATCCGCACGCTTTCCTCGACCGGGCCGCTGGCCAGCGGGGCGTCTGCGAAATGCTGGTAGCGCGTCCAGCCCCATGCGCCCAGCCCTGCGGCGACCAGCAGCAGCAGGCACAGCACGCCCAGCATCCCGCGCAACACCTTGCTACGTCCGCCAGCCACGTCCACCTCGTCGATCACAGGCCGCCCAGCATACCGCCTCAGACCGGCGGATCGAGCGCGCGCAGCAGGCCGCGGGCCTTGGCGCGGGTTTCCTCCAGCTCGTGCTGCGGATCGGAGTCGGCGACGATGCCGGCGCCGGTGCGGAACACTGCTTCGGTGCCCACCAGCTCCATGCTGCGGATCAGGATGTTCAGGTCCAGGTCGCCGTCGCGGTTGAGCCAGCCGATGGCCCCGGTGTAGGCCCCGCGCGGCGTTTGTTCCAGTTCGGCGATGATCTGCATGCAGCGCACCTTCGGGCAGCCGGTGATGGTGCCGCCCGGGAACACCGCCGCGATCACCTGGCCCGGCGACACCTGCGCGCGCAGCACGCCGCGCACGTTGCTGACGATATGGTGGACGTGGGCATAGCTCTCCACCGCCATCAGCTCATCGACCACCACGCTGCCCGGCTCGCAGACCCGGCCCAGGTCGTTGCGCTCCAGGTCGATCAGCATCACGTGCTCGGCGCGCTCCTTGGGATGGCCGACCAGTTCGGAGATCCGCGCCGCGTCGTCGTCGCCGGGAAAGCGCGGGCGGGTGCCGGCGATGGGCCGCGACTGCACCACCTGCCCATGCACCGACACCAGCCGTTCGGGCGAGGAACTGGCCAGCGCCCACCCATCGCCGGTGAGCAGGCCGGCGAACGGGGCCGGATTGGCCAGGCGCAGCCGCGCGTACAGCGCGGCCGGATCGGGCGGCGCGTCGAAGTGCGCGCGCCAGCCACGGGAAAGATTCACCTGGAACACGTCGCCGGCGCGCAGGTAGGCCAGGACCCGCCCCACCCCGTCGAGGAAGCGCTGCGGCCGATCCTCGTCGATGGCCACCGGCGCCTGCCAGGGCGCCAGCGGCGGCAGCGCGGCGGCCGCATCCAGGTCGGCGACGATCGTGGCCAGCAGCTGCGCCTGCCCGGCTTCGGCCACGGCCACGCACTGGCCGCTGGCGCGATCGCGCAACACCGCGGCCGGGCTACGCAGGGCCAGCGCCTGCGGGCGACCACCGGCGGGCCGGCGCGGCAGCTCCAGCACCGGTTCGACCTGGGCGGCCAGTTCGTAATCCAGCAGCAGCGCCCAGCCGCCCCGGAACGGCCAGGGCGATGCCGCATCCAGCGGCAGGCGCAACTGCCGCCATTGCGCATCCAGCGCCTCCAGGAAGCCTCCGGGCAAGACCACGCCGTCCAGATCCCGCAGCACCCCGTCGGCATCCAGGGCCAGGCCACTGCCATCGCTGGCCAGCAACAGGTCCCAGCGTCCCTGGGCGGTCCCCGAGGCGACCGACTCCAGCAGCAGCGGGTAACGCGCCGGCGCCAGACGGTGCAGGGCCAGCAGGTCGGTGTCTGCGGGGAGCGGATGGGAGCGGAGCATGGCCTGTCGCGGCGCGGGTAGCAGCCGACCCAAAGTCGGCATTACAGGGGGCTGGCGGACTCGGCCGGATCGAATCGATCCTCCGGGATCAAGGTCCTGCCAATCCGGTCAGGCCCGCTTGAACACCAGGGTGCCGTTGGTGCCGCCGAAGCCGAAGCCGTTGGACATGGCCACGTCGACCTTCGCCTGGCGGGCCACGTTGGGCACGTAATCCAGGTCGCAGCCCTCACCCGGGTCTTCCAGGTTGATGGTCGGCGGGACGATGCCGTGGTGGATGGCCAGCACCGAGAAGATGGCCTCGATGCCGCCGGCCGCGCCGAGCAGGTGGCCGGTCATCGACTTGGTCGAACTGACCATCATCTTCCAGGCGTGGTCACCGAAGGCGCGCTTCATCGCCAACGTCTCGGCCAGGTCGCCCAGCGGGGTGGAAGTGCCGTGCGCGTTGAGATAGCCGACCTGGGCCGGGTCGATCTTCGCATCACGCAGCGCGGCGGCCATGCAGCGCGCGGCGCCATCGCCGTCCTCGCTCGGGGCGGTCATGTGGTTGGCGTCGGCGCTGGCGCCGAAACCGGCCAGCTCGGCGTAGATGCGCGCGCCGCGGGCCCGGGCGTATTCGTACTCCTCCAGCACCAGGATGCCGGCGCCGTCGCCGAGGACGAAGCCGTCGCGCCCGGCGTCCCACGGGCGCGAGGCGCGCTGCGGCTCGTCGTTGCGGGTGGACATGGCCTTCATCGAGCAGAAGCCGCCCATCGAGGTCGGCGAGGAACCGCGCTCGGCGCCGCCGGCGACCATCACGTCGGCATCGCCGTGCTGGATCATGCGCATGGCCACGCCGATGGAGTGGTTGGAGGTGGCGCAGGCCGACACCGCCGAGAAATTGGGGCCCTTGAGGCCGCGGATGATGCTCAGCTGGCCCGGCAGCATGTTGATGATGGTGCTGGGCACGTAGAACGGCGAGATCTTGCGCGCGCCGCCCTCCAGGAACTTGGCCGTCTGCTCCTCGATGCCGAGGATGCCGCCGATGCCCGAACCGATGATCGCGCCGATCCGGTCGGCGTTGGCTTCGGTGATCTCCAGGCCCGAATCGTCCAGGGCCATGAACGAGGCCGCCAGTCCGTAGTGGATGAACGGCTCCATCTTCTTCGCGTCCTTGGGCGGCACGAAGGTGGTGGGATCGAAGTCTCGGATCTGCCCGGCGATGCGGGTGGTGAAGCCGGTGGTGTCGAAATGGGTGACCGGACCGATGCCGGAACGGCCGTTGACCACACCCTCCCAGGTGCTGGCCAGGTCGTTGCCCAGCGGCGTGACCGCGCCCATGCCGGTGACGACAACGCGACGGTGGCTCATGGATGGCTCCTGGTGTCCGTGGGGATGCCCGGGCGGATCAAGCGCCGCGCGGGTGTGGCCTCAACCGGTCGCCGCGTGGCGCCGGATACGCACGGGGCCGCACGCAGCGGCCCCGTCCGTTGTGTCACGCCACGGGCCGGCGTCGCGGCCCGCGGGGCTTGCACGCATCAGCTCTTGACGTGCGTCTTGATGTAGTCGATCGCCTGCTGGACCGAGGTGATCTTCTCGGCTTCCTCGTCCGGGATCTCGCACTCGAACTCTTCCTCGAGGGCCATCACCAGCTCGACGGTGTCGAGCGAGTCGGCGCCCAGGTCGTCGACGAACGATGCGCTGTTGGTCACTTCATCTTCCTTGACGCCGAGCTGTTCGACGACGATTTTCTTGACGCGTTCTTCGATGGTGCTCATGGGTTTTCTGCTCCAGGCGGAGTGGTTGTCGATACATGCCACCGCGGTGCGATGGCGCTGGGGTCACTGTCCAGATGGATAGTGTAGTCAAAAAGCCGCGGCCACTGGCACTTGCCTGCAACCGCAACCGGATCAAAAGCTTACGCGGCTTTTGAAAGGCCTGTTCTGGCGCCGGCCACGCCGGCCGGTCAGCTCAGGCCATGTACATGCCGCCGTTGACGTGCAGGGTCTCGCCGGTGATGTAGCCGGCGTCCGGGCCGGCCAGGAAGGCCACCGCGCGGGCGATGTCGGCCGGCTCGCCCAGCCGGCCCAGCGCGATCTGGCCCAGCATCGCATCCTTGGCCTCCTGCGGCAGGTCGCGGGTCATGTCGGTGTCGATGAAACCCGGCGCCACCACGTTGACGGTGACGTTGCGGCTGCCGATCTCCTTGGCCAGCGACTTGGAGAAGGCGATGATCCCGGCCTTGGCCGCGGCGTAGTTGGCCTGGCCGGCGTTGCCGGTGGCGCCGATCACCGAGGCGATGTTGACGATGCGGCCACGACGGGCCTTCATCATCGATCGCATCACCGCCTTGCAGGTGCGGTAGACGCTGGTCAGGTTGGTGTCCAGGATCGCCTGCCAGTCCTCGTCCTTCATCCGCATCAGCAGGTTGTCGCGGGTGATGCCGGCGTTGTTGACCAGGATCGAGACCGGGCCGGATTCCTTGCCGATGGCATCGATCAGGGCGTCCACGGCGGCCGCGTCGGTGACGTCGAGCCTGCGCCCGTGGCCGCCCTTGCCGGCCAGCCGTGCGCCGATCGCCTCGGCGCCACCGTCGCTGGTGGCGGTGCCGAACACGGTCGCGCCGCGCGCGGCCAGTTCGTCGGCGATCGCCGCGCCGATGCCGCGGCTGGCGCCGGTAACCAGTGCGATTTCACCGCTCAGGGGCAGGTTGCTCATGGGGTCAGCCTTTGTGTTCGTGGGTCAGGACCGGCGGCGCAAACGGCCGACCGCGTCGGAAACGGTTCAGCGCCAGTCGGCCAGCGCCGACTCGAAGTCGCCCACCGCGCCGAGGGCGCGTGCATCCAGCGATTTGTCGATGCGCTTGGCCAGCCCGGCCAGCACCTTGCCCGGGCCGCATTCGGCCACGCGTACCGCGCCGCGCGCGGCCAGTGCCTGCACGCAGCCGGTCCACTGCACCGGCAGGTAGAGCTGGCGCACCAGCGCGTCGCGGATCGCGTCCAGGCCCGCATGCGCCTGGGCGTCCACGTTCTGCACCACCGGCAGCGCCGGCGCGTGCCAGGCCAGGCCGGCCATGGCCTCGGCCAGGCGGTTGCCGGCCTCGCGCATCATCGGGGTGTGCGAGGGCACGCTCACCGCCAGCTTCACCGCCTTGCGCACGCCGCGCTCGGCCAGCAGCACCAGCGCGCGCTCCACCGCCGCCGCGTCGCCGCCGATCACGATCTGGCCGGGAGAGTTGTAGTTGGCCGGCACCACCACCTGGCTGCCGGAGGCCTGTCTGCACACCTCCTCCACCAGCGCGTCTTCGGCGCCGAGCACAGCGGCCATCGCACCGGTACCGGCGGGGGCGGCGTCCTGCATCAGCTGGCCGCGCAGGCGCACCAGGTGCGCGCCATCGTGCAGCGACAGCGCGCCGGCGGCCACCAGGGCGGTGTATTCGCCCAGGCTGTGGCCAGCCAGCAGGGTCGGCTGCGGCCCACCCTGCGCCTGCCAGGCGCGCCACACCGCGATGCCCGCGGCCAGCAGCGCCGGCTGGGTGTATTCGGTGCGGTTGAGCATTTCCTCCGGGCCGCCCTGGGAGAGCGCCCACAGGTCCACGCCGGCGCCATCGGAGGCTTCGACGAAGGCCTGCCGGACCTGCGGATGGAGTGCGGCCAGTTCGGCCAGCATGCCCACGGACTGGGAGCCCTGTCCGGGGAAAACGAAGGCGAGCGTCGAGGTGGTCACGCGCGGTCGCTGTGGGGAAAGAGCGGCGATGATAAGGGCCGCGCGCCGCGTTTGTCTGTACCCGGGCGTATGTGCGCCCCACCCTGCCGGCTCAACCAGGCCGCACCCGC
>JAGOWL010000207.1 GCA_018060215.1 Pseudoxanthomonas sp. | reverse complement strand
TGCAGGCTGCCTTTCATCAGGGCCTCGACCTGTCCCTCGCGGGCCAGTTCGACCGCGCGCGCGGCGGCGGCGTGGCTGTGCGGCACGTCCTCGATGGCCAGGCCGGCCAGCTCCAGGCCGGCCTGGCTGGCGACCGCTTCCAGTTTCGGGCGCGGGGCGACCAGGATGGGCTCGATCAATCCCTCCGTCCTCGCCTCCAGGGCCGCCGACAGGCTCAAGGCATCGCAGGGATGCACCACTGCGACCCGAATCGCCGACTTGCCCGCGACGTGGGCGAGCAGGTGCAGCAGGCCTTCGTTGCCGGCGGCCTGGCCGGTTGTCGCGGTCATGGGCGGGTTCCTTTCTTGCCGGTGGCCTTCTTGCCGGGACGCCCAGGCGAACCGGAGGGGCCGGGACGGGTGGCGGGCTCGCCAGCGGTCCCCGATGGGACTGCAGCGCCTGCCTTGGTGCCGCGCTTTCGCGTCTGCGCAGTCCCGGGACGCGGCGCGTGCTTTGCCGCGGAAGCCGCTTTGGCGGTGGCGGCCTTGCCGACCTTCGCAGGCACGCTGGGCGCATGGGCAGGTGTCACCGGCACCGAGGCGGCCGGCGCGGCCGCAGCGGTCGCCGCTTGCGCGGCGTGTGCGAACAGGTCGAGCACGCGTCGCAGGCTGGCCTGCTCCTGGGCAGACAGGCTGCCGGCCAGTTCCACCAGACCGGCGATGATGTCGCTGGCGCGGTGGATGATGTCGGGTGGCGTGCCGGCCAGCAGGCGCGGGATCGCCGCCAGTGCGGCCTCGCCGTCGCGCCAGACCAGCAGGCCCTGCCGGCGCACCAGTTCGCGGAACCGCGCCAGGTCCGGCACGCCCAGGTCGGGGCGGTCAAGGCGCGGCTGCAGCAGTTCCCAGGCATGGCGGAAATGGCGTCCGTCGGCCTCGCCGCGGGTCTTGAGCACGAAGAACAGGCCGCGGATCACCGCCTCGGCCAGCCCGCCCCGGTCCAGGTCGGCCTCCAGCCGTGCCAGCTCGCCGGCCAGGAAGGCGCGGTGCTCGGGCGAATCGCCCGGATGCGTCCTGGGCGGCTGCGGCTGGTACAGGGTCTGCCCGGCCAGCGCCTGCAACAGGGGCGAGCCGAAGATCAGCTCGAACAGGCGTCCCTGCAAGGCGTCGCGATGGTCCCGGAACTGATCCAGCGCCTGCACGATCGTCTCGGACAGGCGCTCCTGCGCCAGCAGGAAGGGGTTGTCCGCGGCGGCCGGCGCACGCTCCTTGCGGATCTGTGCGGCGGCGGCGGCGACCGGCGCGGCCAGTGGGTGCTGGTCCGACCACCACTCGAAGCCGACCCGCAGCGGCTGCAGCGCCTGCAGCCAGCGCGCCGACCAGGGCGTGGAGATCGCCCGGATCCAGGGTTGCAGCGTGTTGCGGTACAGCGCCAGGTGGATCTCCGACAGGCGCGCGGCAGCGGCGAAGCGGCGGTCGGACTCGGGATCGGGTCGCACGATCCGGCCGACCTCCTCCAGGCTGCTGCCGCGGATGCGCATGAGGTACTCGGCGTCGTCGAGCTCGCCCGCCGGCACGCCGTCGGGATGGTCCTCGACCTCGGCGCGGTAAATCCCGGGCGGCAGCAGGTCGATGATGTCGATGTTGGCGGCGAACTCGCGGTGTTCCTTGCGACCGACGCTGGCCGAGACGAAGATCCCCAGATGGCCGATGCTGTCGTGGGTGGCGTAGACGATGGTCTGGTCGTGGGCGACCAGGTCGTCCTTGTCGCGGTACAGGTCGGTGATCCAGCCCAGTGCCTGGCCCGGCGGGGTGATGTTGTCGCCGTAGGAGCAGAACACCACGATCGGCGAGCGTATGTTGCGCAGGTCCACGCGCACGCCGTCGGAGGTCAGCAGCTCGGCAGTGGCCAGCTTGTTGCCGATGAACAGGTTGTCGACGATGTACTGCATCTCCACGTCGTTGAGGAAGACGTAACCGCCCCAGTACTTCTCGAAGCCCAGGTAGCGGTCGGCCTCGGTGTCGATGTTGGCGTACAGGTGGTACTGCTTCTTCCACAGGGTGTTGGCCGGGTCCAGATGCTCGAAGTTCTGCACCAGCCAGGCGCCGTCGAAGCGGCCGGCGCCGATGTCGCTGGTCAGCGCGGTCAACCAGCTGCCGCCGGTCAGGCCGCCGCCGTAGCGCATCGGGTTGTCGCCGGCCCAGTAGGAGACCGGCGCGCCGGCCAGGATGATCGGCCCGAACAGCTCCGGCCAGACCGCCGCGGTCATCAGCACCTGCCAGCCGGCCTGACAGTTGCCGATGACCACGGGCTTGCCGTTGCCCGGATGCAGTTCACCGACCTTGCGCACGAACGCGGCCTCGGCGCGCATCACGTCCTCGACCGTCTGCCCTGGCACCGGGTCGGGCAGGAAGCCGACGAAGTAGCACGGATGACCGGCCTTCATCGCCGCGCCGATCTCGCTGTCGGGCTTGAAGCCACCGATGCCGGGACCGTGGCCGGCGCGCGGATCGACCACGACGAACGGGCGCTTGGCCGGGTCGACCGGGGTTCCGGCGCCGGGCACGATGCGCGCCAGCCCGTAGTTGACCGGGCGCGGCAGGTCCAGGCCGGAGAGCACCAGCTCGGCCTCGAAGTCGAGCACGTTGGGCACGCGCTCGCGCAGGTGCGCCTGGTACTGGTTGCCGCGCTGGCGGCGTACGTCGGCATACAGCAGGCCGCGCTGCCAGGCGTCGATGGCGTATTCGGCCGCGGCGGCACCCAGCCGCAGCGGGTCGGTCGGCCAGTCTGCGGGGATGTCCCCGGTCGTCTCGTGGGGGGCGCGATCGTCGCTCATGTCGTCGGGGCCTGCGTCGGGATCAGCGTTCGATGGCGATGGCCACGCCCTGGCCACCGCCGATGCACAGCGTGGCCAGGCCCTTGCGGGCATCGCGGCGGAT
>JAGOWL010000091.1:3141-9646 GCA_018060215.1 Pseudoxanthomonas sp. | reverse complement strand
AAGTAGACCTGCCAGGCCGCTTCGATGCACAGGCCGGGAACCAGGGCCTGCAGGCGGGACTGGAGACGCTGCCGACGGACCGGCGAAAGGGCGGGCGCGCCCTCGAGGACGATCATGTCCGGGGAAGTCGCAGGGGAAAGGCCGGCCATTGTACCGGAGCCGGCCGGCCGCAACCCGGAAGGCCCGTCCCCGGCCGGGACGGGCCGGGACCGCCGATGGTTCAGCGCGAGCCGCCGGCCGGGGCCGCCGGTTCGCCGTCCAGCGCCTGCAGCAGCTGCTCCGGCGGCAGGTAGCCGCCCAGCTGGCTGCCGTCGGCGGCGAACACCGCCGGGGTGCCGCTCACGCCAACCTGCTGGCCGATCCCGAACTGGGTCGCCACCGGGTTGTCGCAACGCTTCTTGTCCACCGACTTGCCGGCCTTGGCGGTGGACAGCGCCGCCTTGCGGTCGGCCGCGCACCACACCGATTCCATGTCCACCCAGTCGTTGCTGGCCGGGCCCATGCGCGGGAATGCCACGTATTCCACCGCGATCCCGAGCTTGTTGTAGTCGGCGATCTGCTGGTGCATGCGCCGGCAATAGCCGCACTCGATGTCGGTGAACACGGTGACGGTATGGCGGGCGTTGGGCGGTGCGAACACGATCCGGTCCTGCGCCGGGATGCCGGCCAGCAGCTTGCTGCGGTAGGCATCCAGGCCGGCGCTGGCGGCGGGCTTGCGCGCCTGCAGGTCGAACGGCTGGGCCTGGATCAGGTAGCGGCCGTCATCGGAGACATACACCACCTGGCCACCGAGCAGCACTTCGCGAAAGCCCGGGAACGGGGCCGCGCCGATGTAGTCCGGGGCCTCGGGAACGACCTGGGCCAGGGCCTGGGCCACCTTGGCCTCGGGACTGCCGGCGGCCGCCTGCACCGCCGCCTTGCCATTGGCGGGCGCGGCCTTGGCCGCTCCCTGGGCCGGGGCGGTCGGCGCGGCGGGCTGGGCACAGGCGCCCAGGCTGAGCGCGGCCAGCAGCGCGAAGACGAGGACTCGGGACATGCAGGCGACACCGGTGTGGAGTGACCGGGCATTTTCGCACATCGCCTACCCCGAAGCCTGACCGGCCGGCATCCTGCGACCCTGTCCGGGCGCCGTTCCGACCCGGGCCGACGCGCATCCGCCCCCACCCCGGCTCAGCCGCGGGGGTGGTGTCGGGCGTGCAGTTGCTGCAGATGTTCGCGCGCGACCAGAGTGTAGATCTGGGTGGTGGACAGGCTGGCATGGCCCAGCAGCAGCTGCAGCGCGCGCAGGTCGGCGCCATGGTTGAGCAGATGGGTGGCGAAACTGTGGCGCAGCCCGTGTGGCGTCACCGTGCCCGGGTCGATCCCGGCCACGGCCGCATGGCCCTTGAGCCCCGCCCAGAACGCCTGCCGGGTCGGCGCCCGGCGCCCGGCGGTCAGGAACAGCGGCACGTTGCCGCCGGCGTCGGCTGGCACCGGCTTGCCAGCGGCCAGCTGTGGCCGGGCCTGGGCCAGGTAGCGTTCCAGCCAGTGCTGGGATTCCTCCCCCAGCGGCACCAGCCGCTCCTTGCCGCCCTTGCCGGTCACCCGCACCACCCCCTGGCGCAGATTGACCGCATTGGCGGGCAGGTTCACCAGCTCGCTCACCCGCAGGCCGGCGGCATACATCAGCTCCAGCATCGCCCGGTCGCGCAGGCCTTCGGGCGTGCCCGGATCCGGCGCGGCCAGCAAGGCCTCGATCTGGGATTCGGTCAGCGCCTTGGGCAGCGGCCGCGGCAGGCGCGGCGGGTCGAGCAGCGCCGCCGGATCGTCGGCGCGCACGCCCAGGCGGACCAGGTGGGCATAGAAGGCGCGCAGGCTGGCGCGCAGGCGCGCGTTGCTGCGTGGCCGGTAGCCATGGCCGGTGCGCCAGCGCAGGTAGTCGAACAACCCCGCGCGGTCGATGCCCTGCAGCCCGCCGCCGGCGCCGTCACGCCAGCGCGCCAGTTGTTCCAGATCACGCCGATAGGCGTCCTGGGTCTGCCGCGCCAGCCCGTGCTCGGCCCAGGCCGCTTCGATGAAGGTCGAAATCGCCCGCGCATCGGCATCGCGCAGCGACGGCAGCGCATGGGCCAGGCGGCGGCGGTCGGCGGTGGTCAGGGCAGCGGCAGGCATGGGCCACAGGATAGCCGCCGCCTGCCGGTATCCTGTGCGGCGATGAACGCCCCGCCCCTGCCCGACCCCGCCGCGCACGCCGCGCCGGACACCGCCACCCCGCCGCGCCCGCGCGCCCTGGTCGGCTGGCGCCTGCTGTCCCTGTTCTATGACCTGTTGCCGATGGCCGCGCTGTGGATGCTGGTGGCCGTGCCCTTCACCCTGGGCTACACCTTCCTGGGCGCGCACGCCGCGCGCGAAAACATCGCCCCCTTCAGCGCCCTGCAGTGGCTGCTGTGGCTGGCCTGCTGGCTGGTCACCGGTGCCTATGCGACCGCCAGCTGGCGCCGTGGCGGCCAGACCCTGGGCATGCGTCCGTGGCGGCTGAAGCTGGTGGCGTGCGACGGTGGCGTACCCACTTGGAGGGCCTTGTGGCTGCGCTACGCGGTCGGACTGCTGTCACTGCTGGCCGGCGGCCTGGGCTTCTGGTGGGCCTGGTGGGACCGCGACCGCCTGGCCTGGCACGACCGCGCCAGCGGCACCCGCCTGGTCCGGTTGCCGAAACCGAATCCGTAGCAGCCGGCCTGCCCGCGCCTACCCGGACTTGCGCCGGAACAGCAGCCAGGACACCAGCAGCATCACCACCGGCGGCAAGGCATAGGCCAGCCGGTAGTCGAAGCGGAACGCCCCGGCCAGCCGGCCAAAGGCCATCTGCAGCAGCATGAAGCCCAGCGCGAACAGGATGCCCAGGAACAGCCGCTTGCCCATGCCGCCGCTGCGCAGGCTGCCGAAGGCGAACGGGATGGCCGCCAGGCACAGCGCCAGCACGTTGAGCGGATAGAACCAGCGGCTCCAGTAGATGTCCTCGTACTCGCGCGCATCGAGGTTGTTGCGCTGGCGGTAGTCGATGCTGGCGCGCAGATCGGTGGCCGACAGGTTGCGCGGTCGGGTCACCCCGGCGGCGAGCGCGTTGGGATCGAGCTGCGATTCCCAGCGATCCTCGGCCAGCCGCTGCTCGCTGGCCTGGCCCGGGGCGAAGCTGAAGACGATCCGGCGCACGTCGCGCAGCCGCCAGCCACCGCCGTCGTACTCGGCCACTGCCGCCCGGGTCAGCGACTGCAGCCCGCCTTCGGGGCCCAGCCGGTAGAGGCGCACGTCGCGCAGTTCCAGCAGGCGGCGGCCGTCGACCAGTCGCTCCTCACCATCGACCGCATTGAGGAAGGTGTCGCCCTCGCGCGCCCACAGGCCCTGGTAGCGGGCGATGGCCACGTTGTTGGTCTTGGCCGAGAGCTTGAGCTGGTCGGCCTGGAGCTGGGCCCAGGGCGCCAGGGTCTCGCCATTGACCACCATCAGGGCGGTCAGGATCACCAGGGCGGCGGCCACCGAGGCGCTGAGCCGGCGCCGCGACAGGCCCAGGGCGCGCAGCGCGGTCAGCTCCGAGGTCGCCGCCAGCTGGCCCAGGCCCATCAACGAGCCGATCACCGCCGCATAGGGGAAGATCGTGTAGGCCCGTCGCGGTGCGCTGTAGGCCACCACCGCCAGTGCGGTGGGGAAGTCGTAACTGCCCTTGCCCAGGTCGCCGAGCTGGCCGGACACGGCCATCATCAGGTCGAAGCCCAGCAGCACCGCCCAGGTCAGCAGCACCGTGGCCAGCACCACCCGGCCGATGTACAGGTCATGCAGGCGCGGACGCAGGTTCATGCCGCCACCCTGCGCGGCTGCGCCAGGCGGCCGTCGCGCCGGTACATCCACACCGCCAGCGCCAGCATTGGCAGGGTCAGCCACCACAGGCCCAGCAGGCCGGGCAGGCGCCCGTCAGCCAGTGCCCGGGTGCCGATGAACATCAGGTTGATGCACACCAGGTAGGCCAGGAAGCCCAGCATCAGCCGGCCGTAGCGCTGCTGTCGCGGCGAGCTGCGCGCCAGCGGCAGGGTCATCAGGGCGAAAGCCAGGGCCAGCAGCGGCGGCGCCAGCCGCGCATGCAGTTCGGCCGTGGCCACCGGGCGCCCGTCCGCGAGCAGGGCGGCGGTGGTCGCCAGCGCCGGATCGTCACGGTCACGGGTCTGGGCGCGTTCGGGCAGGGCCACCTCGTTGGTGGCGAACCGCATCATGCGGAAATCCAGGCCGCCATCGATCGGGCCCTGGCTCTGCTGGCCCTGGCGCAGCTGCATGTAGCGGTCGCGCTCGCCCTCGAACTGCAACTGGCCCTCGCGCGCGGTCATCAGGTCGATGCGTCCGTCGCGGTCGCGGTACAGGAACACCCCGCTCAGCGAGGCACCGTCCTCGCTGGTGCCGTCGATGTAGACGATCCCGTTGCCGCCGGGCAGCGAGGTGAAGCGGCCCGGCTCCAGGCCGGCGATGATCAGGCTGCGGTTGGCCTGTTCGATCATCGCGGCGGCCGTGCGTTGGGCCCAGGGCCCCAGCCACAGCGAGCAGGCTGCCACCGCCAGCACCACCGGCACCGTCACCCACAGCAGCGGTCGCAGCAGGCGGCGCGGACCAACCCCGACCGCATTGAGCACGGCCATCTCCGAATCCCGGTACAACCGCACCACCGCCAGCATCAGGCCCAGCATCAGCGCCAGCGGCAGCACCAGCGGCAGGTAGACCAGCAGCTGCAGGCCCAGCTGGGACAGCATCAGGCGCGCCGGCAGGCCGCCATCGGCGATGTTTCCCAGCACGTCCACCAGCACCCCGCCCAGACTCACCACCAGCAACACGATCAGCGTGGCCAGGAAGCTCTGGAGGAAATCGCCTGTCAGGTATCGGTCCAGCTTCGGCATCGGGCGGGGCAGTCCTATAAAATCCCGGGTTCGCTCGTGGACGCCGTCATGCCGGACCCTGCCAGCCAGGGCCCCCGGACGCTCGGCGATCGACGATTGTACGTACCTGTCACCGGAATCTGCTCAATGGCCCTGCAATTCACCCTGAACCGCGACCCCGCCGCCAGCGCCGGCTTCGACTGCGTGGTGGTCGGCGCCTTTGCCGACAAGACCCTGACCCCCGCCGGCCAGGCCATCGACGCGGCCAGCGGCGGACGCCTGGCCGCCCTGCTCGAGCGCGGCGACCTGTCCGGCCGCAGCGGCAAGGCCGTGCTGCTGCACGACCTGCCCGGGGTGGCCGCACCGCGGGTGCTGGTGATCGGACTGGGTGAAACCGGCAAGTTCGGGGTGCCGCAATACCTCAAGGCGGTGGCCGATACGGTCCGCGCGCTGAAGACCGGGCCGGTGGCCCGGGCCCTGCTCACCCTGTCCGAAGTGCCGGTGCCCGGCCGCGATGCGGCCTGGAACGTCCGCCAGGCCGTCATCGCCGCCGACCACCCCGCCTACCGCTACACCGCCACCCTGGGCAAGAAAAAGGACGAACCGGGCCTGCGCGAGCTGGCGATTTCCGGCGAGGACGCCACCGCCCTGGCCCAGGGCCAGGCGATCGCCGCCGGCGTGGCCTTCACCCGCGAACTGGGCAACCTGCCGCCCAACATCTGCACCCCGGCCTACCTGGCCGCCCAGGCGCGGGAGTTCGCCGCCGTGCACGAAGGCGCCGAGGCCGAGATCCTGGACGAGGCGCAGATGGAGGCGCTGGGCATGGGCTCGCTGCTGGCCGTGGCCCGCGGCTCGGTCAACCGCCCGCACCTGGTCGTGCTGAAGTGGAACGGCGCCGCCGACCCGGCCGCCAAGCCCTACGTACTGGTCGGCAAGGGCATCACCTTCGACACCGGCGGGGTCAACCTCAAGACCCAGGGCGGGATCGAGGAGATGAAGTACGACATGCTCGGCGCCGGCAGCGTGCTGGGCACCTTCGTGGCCGCGGTGAAGATGCAGCTGCCGCTGAACCTGGTGGTGATCGCCCCTGCGGTGGAGAACGCGATCGACGGCAACAGCTACCGCCCCTCGGACGTGATCACCTCCATGTCCGGCAAGACCATCGAGGTCGGCAACACCGACGCCGAAGGCCGCCTGATCCTGTGCGACGCGCTGACCTATGCCCAGCGCTTCGAACCGGCCGCCCTGGTCGACGTGGCCACCCTCACCGGCGCCTGCATGGTCGCGCTGGGCAAGTTCGCCTCCGGCCTGATGAGCAAGCACGACGACCTGGCCGGCGAACTGCTGGCCGCCGGCGAGCAGGTGTTCGACCGCGCCTGGCGGCTGCCGCTGTGGGACGAGTACCAGACCCTGCTCGAATCGAGCTTCGCCGACGTCTACAACATCGGCGGCCGCTGGGGCGGGGCGATCACCGCCGGCTGCTTCCTGGCCCGCTTCGCCGAAGGCCAGCGCTGGGCGCACCTGGACATCGCCGGCAGCGCCAGCGACGAAGGCAAGCGTGGCATGGCCACCGGCCGCCCGGTCGGCCTGCTCAGCCAGTGGCTGCTGGACCG
>JAGOWL010000091.1:1785-3041 GCA_018060215.1 Pseudoxanthomonas sp. | reverse complement strand
CCCCTTTTCGCCATGCGCGCCGACTTCTACCTGATCGCCAAGCCACGCTTCGCCGCCCAGCCGCTGCTGCTGGTCTGCGAGCTGGCGCGGCGCGCCTGCGACAGCAACCAGTTCACCGTGGTGCTGGCGCGCGATGCGGCCCAGGCCGAGGAACTGGACGACCTGCTGTGGGCCTTCGACCCGGACGCCTACATCCCGCACCAGATCGCCGGCAGCGACGCCGATGACGAGGCCACCCCGGTGCTGATCGTGGCGCCCGGCACCGAGGCGCCGCCGCGGCCGCTGGTGGTCAACCTGCGTGACCAGGCCTGGACCGCACCGTGCGAGCGGGTGCTGGAAGTGGTGCCGGCCGACCCGGCCGCGCGCGGCCCGCTGCGCGAGCGCTGGAAGCAGTACCAGGCCCTGGGCTACGCCCTCAACAAGCACGACATGTGATCCCGCGCCGCGCCCCGGCCACGACCGAATCCCGGAAAACCATGACCGACACCCTGCCCTCCGGCTACGAACCCAAGACCTTCGAAGCGCGCCTGTACGCGCAGTGGGAAGCCAGCGGCTGCTTCAAGCCGCGTGGCCAGGGCGTGCCCTATTCGATCCTGCTGCCGCCGCCGAACGTGACCGGCACCCTGCACATGGGCCACGCCTTCCAGCACACGCTGATGGACGCGCTGGTGCGCTACCACCGCATGCGCGGCTTCGACGTGCTGTGGCAGATGGGCACCGACCACGCCGGCATCGCCACCGAGATGGTGGTCAGCCGCAACCTGGCCCTGGAAGGCAAGGGCGAGAGCCGCGATTCGCTGGGCCGCGAGGGCTTCATCGCCAGGGTCTGGGACTGGAAGGCGCAATCGGGCGACACCATCGAGCGGCAGATGCGCCGGCTGGGCGCCTCCGGTGACTGGTCGCGCAGCACCTTCACCATGGACCCGCAGCCGTCGGCGGCGGTGGTCGAGGCGTTCGTGCGCTGGCATGAGGACGGCCTGATCTACCGCGGCCAGCGCCTGGTCAACTGGGATCCGGTGCTGAAGACCGCGATCTCCGACCTGGAAGTGGAGAACGTGGAGGAGGACGGCTTCCTGTGGTCGATCCGCTATCCACTGGCCGACGGCGTGTCCTACGAGCACGTCGAACTGGATGCCGACGGCAACGAACTGCTGCGCGAAACCCGCGACTACCTGGTCGTGGCCACCACCCGTCCGGAGACGATGCTGGGCGACACCGCCGCGATGATCCATCCGGAGGACCCGCGCTATGCGTCG
>JAGOWL010000091.1:0-1685 GCA_018060215.1 Pseudoxanthomonas sp. | reverse complement strand
CCGCACACGCTGCAGGTCCCGCGCGGCGACCGCACCGGCCAGGTGATCGAGCCCTACCTGACCGACCAGTGGTTCGTGAAGATGGACGGGCTGGCCAGGCGCGGGCTGGAGCTGGTGGAGAGCGGGGAAGTGAAGTTCGTCCCGCCGAACTGGATCAACACCTACCGCCACTGGATGGAGAACATCCAGGACTGGTGCATCAGCCGCCAGCTGTGGTGGGGCCATCGCATCCCGGCCTGGTTCGACGCCGAAGGCAACTGCCATGTCGGCCGCAGCGAGGCGGAGGTGCGCGCCCGGCTTGGCCTGGCCGCCGATGCCGTGCTCACCCAGGACAGCGACGTGCTGGAGACCTGGTTCTCCTCGCAGCTGTGGCCGTTCTCGACCCTGGGCTGGCCCGACGCGCAGGCGATGGACGAACGCGGCTTCGAACGCTACCTGCCGTCCTCGGTGCTGGTGACCGGTTTCGACATCATCTTCTTCTGGGTGGCGCGGATGATCATGGCCAGCGACTGGTTCACCGGCCAGGTGCCGTTCCGCGACGTCTACATCACCGGCCTGATCCGCGACGCCCAGGGCCAGAAGATGTCCAAGTCCAAGGGCAATGTGCTCGACCCGCTGGACATCATCGACGGCATCGCCCTGGAAGATCTGGTCGCCAAGCGCACCGGCGGGCTGATGCAGCCCAGGCTGGCCGAGAAGATCGAGAAGGCCACCCGCAAGGAATTCCCCGACGGCATCATCGCCCACGGCGCCGACGCCCTGCGCTTCACCATCGCCGCCCTGGCCGGCCACGGCCGCGACATCAAGTTCGACCTCGGCCGCGCCGAGGGCTACAAGAACTTCTGCAACAAGCTGTGGAACGCCAGCCGCTTCGCGCTGATGAACACCGAAGGCTGCCGCTTCGCCGGCGTGCCGCAGCCGCGCACCGATGCGGAGAAGTGGATCCTGGCGCGTCTGGCCGCGGTCACCGCCCAGGCCCAGGAACACTTCGCCGCCTACCGCTTCGACCTGCTGGCGCAGGTGCTGTACGAGTTCGCCTGGAACGGGTTCTGCGACTGGTTCGTGGAACTGGCCAAGCCGGCGCTGCAGGGCGAGGACTCCCAGGCGGCGGCCAGCACCCGCCACACCCTGCTGTACGTGCTCGAATCGCTGCTGCGCCTGCTGCATCCGCTGGTGCCGTTCGTGACCGAGGAACTGTGGCGCCAGGTCGCCTCGCGCCTGGGCGTCGAAGGCGATTCGATCTCGCTGCAGCCCTATCCGCAGCCGGAGGATTTCGCCGGCCAGGACTACGCCGGCGCCGAAGCCGACATCGAATGGTTCAAGGCCATGGTCTCGGCCCTGCGCCGGGTGCGCAGCGAACTGGGCGTGTCGCCGGGCAAGCAGGTGCGCTTGCTGCTTCAGGCCGGCAGCGCCGCCGACCGCGAGCGCCTGGCGCGCTTCGATTCGCAGCTGCG
This sequence comes from Pseudoxanthomonas sp., assembly GCA_018060215.1. Classification (GTDB taxonomy): domain Bacteria; phylum Pseudomonadota; class Gammaproteobacteria; order Xanthomonadales; family Xanthomonadaceae; genus Pseudoxanthomonas. The sequence goes on along the minus strand of JAGOWL010000091.1, from coordinate 231 downwards.
CTTCCTGCTGCGGCTGGAGTCGGTGCAGTGGCTGGACAGCGACGCCGCACCGGCCTCGGCCACCGCCATCGTCGGCGAGCTGAAGCTGCTGGTGCCGCTGGAAGGCCTGGTCGACCTGGACGCCGAACGCGCGCGACTGGACAAGGAACTCGCCCGCGTCGGTGCCGAGAAGGACAAGAGCCAGGCCAAGCTGGACAGGTTCACCGACAAGGTCCCCGCGGCGGTGGTCGA
>JAGOWL010000090.1 GCA_018060215.1 Pseudoxanthomonas sp. | reverse complement strand
GGCCGGTGCAGCCAGCGCCGCAGCAGGCGCCCGCCCATCGGGGTGATGGTGGAATCGAGCACGCCCAGCAGGGTGTGGCGGCTGTCGCCGTCGACCCGCGTGTCCAGCTCCAGGTGGCGGCGGGTGGCCGCGTTCATCGCGATCGCATCGCTGGAGGTTTCCACCGCGATCGAGGTCAGGTGCGGCAGCTGCTGCTTCTGGGTCTCCTCGACATAGCCGAGCAGGGCGCCGGCCGCGGCGATCGCCAGCGGCAGGTCCTCGATGCCGAAACCGGTCAGGTCGTGCACGCCGAAAAACCGCAGCAACTGGCGCCGGCCACTGTCGGCATCGAACAGCCACGGCGCGCGCCGGCGCAGCGCACCGGTACTCATCGCCGGCATGCCTTCCTCATCGGGGACCAGCAGCTCGGCCGGCTCCAGCCGCGCCAGTTCGGCCTGCAGCTGGTCCTCGGTTTCGACCTGGTTGACCAGGAAGCGGCCGCCGGCCAGGTCGGCCCAGGCCAGCCCGTACCCGCCCTTGCCGCGCGCCACCGCCATCAGCAGGGTGTCGCGGCGCTCGTCCAGCAGCGCCTCGTCGGTCACCGTGCCGGGGGTGACGATGCGCACCACCTTGCGTTCCACCAGGCCCTTGGCCAGCGCCGGATCGCCGATCTGCTCGCAGATCGCCACCGATTCACCCAGTGCCACCAGCCGCGCCAGGTAGCCCTCGTAGGCATGCACCGGCACCCCGGCCATCGGGATCGGCGCCCCGCCCGAACTGCCGCGCTGGGTCAGGGTGATGTCCAGCAGCCGCGCCGCCTTGCGCGCATCGTCGTAGAACAGCTCGTAGAAGTCGCCCATGCGGAACAGCAGCAGCAGGTCCGGGTATTCGGACTTGGCGGCGAAGAACTGCTTCATCAGCGGGGTGTGTTCGGGTTGCTTGCTTGTACTCATAAGCTACTGAAAATAAGGCAAAAATAATGAACGTGGAGTTGAGCAAGCAGACGGCTCCCCAAAAGCGGCATGCGCCGCTTCATGGCTGCGCAGGAGCTGATATCCAAGGAACCACCGGGAAGGAATTGCCGGAAGCTGGGCCGGATTGTAGGTGCCAAGCCTCTTCCAGCGCCAAGAAGTCACCCGCATCCGTTGTGGACTGCCCGCGGCGACTGGAGCGGGTTCCGGGCACGTGAACGGGGGCGCGGTGAGGTTGGCCACGATCCGGTTGCGCTATACCCAAATAGGTATAAGATGCGGACTGCGATGAGGTGGTGAAATGCCCGAGAAGGAACTCAAGTGGATAGGATCGAGCAAGCGCGATCTTCTCGCGATGCCGGACGAAGTTGTCCAGGTCTTCGGATTCGCGCTTGGTGAAGCGCAACTGGGCAGGAAACACCCGGACGCCAAGCCGATGAACAAGGGCGTACTGCAAGGCAAGGGCATCTTCGAGACCCCGAAGCCGGACATCGACTTGATCGAACAGCGCTATCAGGCCGCGCTGCAGGATGCGAAGGCGGCACGAGAGGATTGAGCAGTGAAGATTGAAATCGAGAACAGCACGGGAAATGTCTACGCCGACCTTGGACTCTCCGATTCAAGTGAGATGAAGGTCAAGGCGGGTCTTGCCCGCGCGATTGCCGACGCCATCAAGGCGCGGGGATTGACCCAGGCCGAGGCGGCAGAGCGCATGGGCCTGCCCCAGCCCAAGGTTTCAGGAATCCTCCGTGGCGTGTTTCGCGGGGTTTCCGTGGAGAAGATGATGGAGTGCCTGCAAGGATTGGGACTGGACGTCCATATTTCCGTCGGGCCCGCCAAGCGGCCGGAGCATGCCGAAATCCTGGTGCTGGCTTGATGGTCATGGCCTCGATGGAGGCTGCCGCCCGCTTTCCATTGGCTGTCGTTGCCCGGATCGTGCGATTGGCGCTGATTCCCGGCATGGGCGTGCTGCTGGCCGGATGCGCGCAGGCGTCGCAGGCGACCGACACACCCGCCAAGGCCGATGAACGCGCCGGCGCCGGCCTGTTCGAACACCAGGTCCTGGCCCGCGCCGGCGAGGAGGGTGTGCACACCTGGCGGATCCCGGCGCTGGCGGTGGCCACCGACGGCAGCCTGGTGGCGGCCTGGGATGCCAGGAACGACGGCCCCGGCGACCTGCCCGGCAACATCGATGTGGTCGTGCGCCGCAGCCGCGACCAGGGCCGCAGCTGGAGCCCGATCCGGCGGGTGGCCGATCTGGATGGGGGTTACGGGGTCGGTGATCCCAGCCTGCTGGTGGACCGGGTGACCGGCACGGTGTTCCTGTTCTTCGCCCAGGGCGCGCCCGGCGTGGGCTTTTTCCACAGCAGCGCCGACCGCGATCCGGACAGCCGCACCGCCCAGCATCCCTGGCTGCTGTGGTCCGACGACCACGGCGCCAGCTGGCAGGGGCCGCGCAACCTGATCGCCCAGATCAAGCCCGAGGGTGCCCACGGCCTGTTCGCCACCTCCGGCCATGGCATCCAGCTGTCGCCGCACTCGGCCACGCCCGGGCGCCTGCTGCAGCCCTTTGTCTGGCGCGACGGCAAGCGCCAGCTGCATGCGGGCAATGCGATCAGCGACGACCATGGCCGCAGCTGGCGCATGGGTCCGTCCATCGGCACCGGCCTGGACGAGAACAAGGCGGTGGAACTGGGTGATGGCCGGGTGATGCAGAACATCCGCGCGGCCGGCAAGGGCGTCCGCCATCGCCTGGTGGCGATTTCCGAAGACGGCGGCGAGCATTACGGCCCGGCCCGGATCGAACCGCAGCTGCCCGACCCGCGCAACAACGCCGACATCATCCGCGTGCATCCGGATGCGCTGCCGGGTACGCCCGAGGCCGCGATGCTGCTGTTCGTCAACACCGCCCATGGCCGCAAGCGCCAGGATCTGGGCCTGCGGTTGTCCTGCGACGACGGCCGCAGCTGGTCGGCCCCGCGCCTGCTGCACGCCGGCCCGGCGATGTACGCGGCGCTGGCGCGGCTGGACGATGGCAGCTTCGGGGTGCTGTACGAAGGCGGCAACGCGCAGACCCTCGAGTTCGCCCGCTTCGACCTGGACTGGCTCGGGCAGCGGTGCCCGCCCGCCGGCGCGGCGCCGGTGTAATAGTTTCCGCCGCCGCCGCCACGCGATAGTGGAACCATGAGCCCCCCGCCGCACGACCACGGCCATGCCACCGATCCGCCCCATGGCCACCGCCATGGCGGCCATGCCCACGCCCACCACCACGGCCCCGGTGGCCACAGTCATGTGCCCTCGGAGATCCGTTTCGAACGGCCGCTGTGGTGGGCGCTGGGGCTGACCTCCACGGTCCTGCTGGTGGAACTGCTGGGTGCCTGGTGGACCGGCAGCCTGGCCCTGCTGTCGGATGCGGCGCACATGGCCACCGACACCCTGGCCCTGGCCATCGCCCTGGTCGCGGTGCGCCTGTCGCGGCGGGCGCCGGATGCGCAACGCACCTATGGTTACGTGCGCTTCGAGGCGCTGGGGGCACTGGCCAATGGCATGCTGCTGTTCGCCCTGGCCGGCTGGATCCTGTGGGAAGCCTGGCAGCGCCTGCGCTCGCCGCTGCCGGTGGCCAGCCTGGGCATGCTGGGGGTGGCCGTGGTTGGCCTGGTCTGCAACCTGGTGGCCATGCGCCTGCTGCATGCCGGCGCCGGGCAGAGCCTGAACCTCAAGGGTGCCTACCTGGAAGTGTGGGCCGACATGCTCGGTTCGCTGGCGGTGATCGTGGCGGCAGTGGTCATCCACCTGACCGGCTGGACCCGGGTGGATCCGCTGCTGGCGGTGCTGATCGGCCTGTGGGTGCTGCCGCGCACCTGGGTGCTGGTGCGCGAGGCGCTCAACGTGCTGATGGAAGGCGTGCCGCGCGGGGTGGACCTGGCCGCGGTGGAGGCGGACCTGCGCACCCATCCGGGGGTGGCCGACATCCACGACCTGCACGTATGGGCGCTGGCCTCACGGACCCCGGCCATGACCGCGCACGTGGGGGTGGCGCCCGGGGCGGATCCGGGCACCGTGCGCCGGGAGCTGGCGCAACGGCTGCAGCGGGGCCATGGCATCGGCCACGTGACCTTGCAGATGGAAATGGACGGGGACGGTCCCTGCGAAGGTGCCGGGTGCGGACCGCAGGCCGGCCGGGGCGGCTGAGTCCGACTCCATCCGGATACGCAGGGGTGCGTATCGCTGCACTGCAAAATGCGGCAAATGTGAAAGCGGTTTAACGTTCGGGCGTGGATACGGTTTCGAATGGAGCACCGTGCCCATGCCCCTTCGGGGCGGGGAAGCAGGACGACGACACGTCGGGTATCGCCATCACACACCTTAGGGGAAGCATCATGGCTCGTGGAACCTTGCAACACACTGGATTGGCGATCGCCGTCGTCACCGCACTGGCCTGCCTTGCCACCGCGCCGGCGCACGCGCAGCAGGCGGCAGCGACGCAGGAAAAGGAAGCCACGACCCTGGCGGGCCTGACCGTCACCGCGCAGAAGCGCGAGGAGGCGCTGCAGGACGTGCCGGTCACCGTCACCGTGCTCGACGAGCAGTTGCTGCAGGACACCGGCGTGCGCGACATCAAGGACCTGCAGATCCTGGTGCCGGGCCTGACCGTCACCAGCACCCAGAACGACGCCATCACCACCGCGCGCATCCGCGGCATCGGCACGGTCGGCGACAACGTCGGCCTGGAGTCGTCGGTGGGCGTGGTGATCGATGGGGTGTACCGCCCGCGCAACAGCGTCGGCTTTGGCGACCTGGGCCAGCTCGAGCGCATCGAAGTGCTCAAGGGCCCGCAGGGCACGGTATTCGGCAAGAACACCTCGGCCGGCGTGATCAACGTGATCACCCGCAAGCCCAGCTACACCCAGAGCGCCGAGGGCGAGTTGACCGTGGGCAACTACGGTGCACTGGGCGTGAGTGGAAGCTACAACGACAACCTGGGCGACAAGGCGGCCTTCAGCATCTATGGGGCCAAGCGTGCGCGCGACGGCTGGATGGACGTGCGCACCGGCAATGGCCCGCGCCGCGAGACCGACGACTACGACCAGGACTACCACACCCTGCGCGGCAAGCTGCTGCTGGAGCCGACTGAGACCCTGGAGATCCAGATCGCGGCCGACTACACCAGCCGCGAGGAGAACTGCTGTACGGCGGTGCAGACGGTCATCGGCACCAGTTCGGTGGTGCTCAATGGCATCACCGGGGGCCAGGCGTTGCCGGTGCGTCCGCCGCCGTTCCCGGCCCAGGCCGATCCGTTCGCGCGGGTGGCCTACTCCAACCGCAGCACCGAACAGGACATCAAGGACAAGGGCATTTCGGCCGAGGTCAACTGGGAGACCCCGTGGCTGGGCGGTGCGGTGCTGACCTCGATCACCGCCCAGCGCGACTGGCAGGCGATCAACGGCCTGGACTATGACTTCAGCGCTGCCGACGTGCTGTACCGCAACGCCAATGCCGACGAGTCGCTGTCGCGGTTCGAAACCTTCAGCCAGGAACTGCGCCTGACCGGCTCCACCGACAAGATCGACTGGATGGTCGGCATGTTCTATGCCGACGAGGACCTGACCCGCAACGAAACCTACCGGATCGGCCCGCACTACGAGCCGTACGTGTCCACCCTGATCACCAACCTGGTGCTCGGCAGCGTGGGGGCGCAGCTGGCGCCGGCCTTCCCGCCGGGGACCCCGGTGGTCAACATGAACAACCCGCACCTGCTGCTGTCGGAGGCGACCGGCCGCCCGTTCGGTACCAATTTCGCCGGCCTGGGTGCGCATGACCGCTACAAGCAGGATGCCAAGAGCCTGGCGTTCTTCACCAACAACACCTGGCACGCCACCGACGCGCTGGACCTGACCCTGGGCCTGCGCTACACCCGCGAGGAAAAGGACCTGCAGGCCCGCTACACCAATCCCAACGGCAGCCTGGGCTGCGGCTCGATGCTGGCCAACCAGGCCGCGATCGGTGCGGCGATCGCCGCACGCATCCCGGTGTGGTCGTTGCTGCCGGCCGCCAACCGGGCCGCCATCCTCAACGCGGCAGTGCCGCAGATCATCGGCTATTCCTGCCTGCCGTGGGCCAACGCTCTGCACAATGGCCGCAACATCGACCAGTCGATGGACGAGAAGGAGTGGTCGGGCACGGTCAAGGCGGCCTACCGCTGGAACGACAACGTGATGACCTTCGCCTCGGCCGCGCGCGGCCACAAGGGCGGCGGGTTCAACCTGGACCGGACCCAGTCCGGGATCACCCCGACCACGGCCGACACCTCGTTCGACGCCGAGTTCGTCGACAGCTACGAACTGGGTGCCAAGACCACCTGGGCCGACGGCAGCCTGTTGCTCAACGCCACCGCGTTCAGCCAGGAATACAGCGACTTCCAGCTCAACGCCTTCCTGGGCACCAGCTTCGTGGTGCACTCGATCCCGAAGGTGACCTCGCGCGGCCTGGATGGCGAGATCATGTGGCAGCCGCGTGGCGTGCAGGGCCTGACGTTGCAGGGTGGCTTCACCTGGGCGAAGACGAAGTTCGGCAACAACATCCCGGGCAACGACTTCGTGCAGCGCACCCCGCTGAGCACCTCCGGTGCGATGTACAAGCTGCCCGGGGCGACCATGCCCTTCGCGCCGGAGTTCTCCGGCTCGATCTCGGCCACCTACGACTGGGACATCACCGGCAACCTGATCGGCCGCTTCAACGTCGGCGCCAAGTACATGGGCGAGTACAACACCGGCTCGGACCTGGACGTGGAGAAGCACCAGGACGCCTATACCCTGATCAACGCGCGGGTGGGCATCGGCTCCAGCAACAACCGCTGGATGGTCGAGGCCTGGGCCACCAACCTGGGCGATGCCGAGTACGTGCAGGTCGGTTTCGACGGCCCGCTGCAGGCGCTGTTCCCCGATCCGGGCAACGCGTTCAACACCTACAATGCGTTCCCGGCGGCCCCGCGCATGTACGGCGTCACCTTCCGCGTCCGCTACTGACCGGTTCCACCCGTTGCACGGAAAGGGCCGCCCGCGAGGGCGGCCCTGTTTTTTGCCTGCATGGGGTCGCGGGCGATTTTCCATGGGCGCATGTCCGGCCTCCCCGGCTCCTACCCATGGCCTCCCATTTGGGCTACAACGTGCGGATCCCCTCGTCGGCACGCCAGACCATGCAGATCCCTTCCGACGCGCAGTTGCGCGAGCAGGCCCAGGCCCTGGGCGAGCGCCTGCGCGCCGCGCACGACGCCCTGGTTACCGCCGAGAGCTGCACCGGTGGCTGGATCGCCAAGTGCCTGACCGACATCGCCGGCTCCTCGGACTGGTTCGACAGCGGCATGGTCGTGTACAGCTACGAGGCCAAGCAGGCGCTGCTGGGCGTGCGTCCGCAGACCCTGGAGCAGCACGGTGCGGTCAGCCGCGAGACCGTGATCGAGATGGTGTCCGGTGCCCTGGTCAATTCCGGCGCCAGCGTGGCGGTGGCAGTGACCGGCATCGCCGGCCCTGGTGGCGGCAGCGCCGACAAGCCGGTGGGCACGGTGTGGGTCGCCTGGAAGCGGCGCGGCGGCTACGCGCGTGCGCAGGCCTTCCAGTTCGACGGCGACCGCGAGGCGGTACGCCGGCAGACGGTCGACCGGGCCCTGGCAGGGGTTGCGGAGCTGCTGCCTTGAGCGGTTGCGCGCTGTACACCGAACCGGGAGGGCCCGTGTGATGTGGGAGAGTCTGGGTACGGTCCGCGACCTTGGTCGCCTGCAGGAGATCGCCGGAGTCCTGATCCGCTACGGCTTCGGCGACATGGTCCGGCGCATCGGCATGTCCGCCGCGCTGGAGCGCACCGGGCGCATGCTGCACTGGGACGATCCGGAGGCGATGGCGCACATGGCCCCGCCCGAGCGCGTGCGCTGCGCAATGCAGGACCTGGGCCCGACCTTCGTCAAGCTCGGCCAGGTCATGGCCACGCGCGTGGACCTGCTGACGCCGGAGTGGACCACCGAACTGGGCAAGCTGCAGAACGCGGTGCCGGCGCTGCCATTCGCGCAGGTGCGCCCGCAGCTGGTCGAAGACCTGGGCGCCGATCCGGAAGCCGTGTTCGAACGCCTGGAGGAAACCCCGTTGGCGGCCGCCTCGCTGGCCCAGACCCACCGCGCCTGGCTGGCCGATGGCAGCGCGGTGGTGCTGAAGGTCCGGCGCCCGGGCATCCGTGACACGGTCGAAGCCGACCTGCGGCTGATGGCGCGGCTGGCCGAGATCGTCGAGGAGCGCGCCCCGGACCTGCGGCGGTACCACCCGGCCGAGGTGGTGCAGCAGTTCTCGGCCTCGCTGCGCCGGGAACTGGACTTCGCCGCCGAGGGGCGCAACGCCGAGCGCATCGCCGCCAACTTCGCCGGCCACGACGAGGTGGTGGTGCCCCGGGTGTACTGGGAGTGGACCAGCGAACGACTCAACGTGCAGGAGTGCCTGCAAGGCATCGCCGGCACCGACCTGGCCGCGGTGGATGCGGCCGGCCTGGACCGGGCGCAGCTGGCCGCCACCGGTGCCGACATCGTGCTGAAGATGGTGCTGGAGGACGGCTTCTTCCACGCCGATCCGCACCCGGGCAACATCTTCTACCTGCCCGACGGTCGCATCGGGGTGATCGACTTCGGCATGGTCGGTCGGGTGTCCGAACAGCGCCGCTTCCAGATCGTGCAACTGCTGCATGGCCTGGTCGAACGTGAATCGGCACCGGTGGCCGACGTGCTGATGGAGTGGGGCGAGGGTGGGGGCGAGGTCGACGAGGCACGCCTGCAGGCCGACGTGGGTGCCTTCGTCGACCAGTACCGCGGGGTGCCGCTGAAGGACCTGCACATGGGCCTGATGCTCACCGACGTGACCACCATCCTGCGCGACAACGGCCTGAGCCTGCCGCCGGACCTGGCGCTGATGATCAAGGCCTTCCTGACCCTGGAAGGCATGGGCCGGCAACTGGACCCGGACTTCGACATGGCCGGGGCGGCGCGGCCGTTCCTGCAAAGGGTGGTGTTGCAGCGCTACTCGCCGCGCACCCTGCTCAAGCGCGGCCGGCGCACGGCGCTGGATGCGATGGAACTGGTCGGCGACCTGCCGCGCGAACTGCGCCGGCTGCTGCGCACCGCGCGCCGCGGGCGCCTGCACATGCAGGTGGAGGTGACCTCGCTCAAGGCCTTCGGCGAGCAGGTGGACCGCGCGGCCAACCGCCTGACCATGGGCGTGATCACCGCCGCGCTGGTGGTCGGTTCGTCGATCGTGATGAACAGTGCAGGGGGCGGCGTATCCAGCCGCTGGCTGCTGGCGCTGGGGGTGCTGGGCTTCGTCGGCGCCGGCCTGATCGGCCTGTGGATCCTGCTCTCGATCTGGCGCAGCGGCCGGCGTTGAGCCGGCGCCTACGGGCGGTATTCGAGCAGGTCCCCGGGCTGGCATTCCAGCACCCTGCAGATCGCCTCCAGGGTGCCGAAGCGCACGCCCTTGACCCGGCCCTGCTTGAGCAGCGAAAGGTTGGTTTCGCTGATCCCGATGGCGTCGGCCAGGTCCTTGGACTTCATCTTGCGCCGCGCCAGCATCACGTCCAGGTTCACCACGATCGGCATCAGACGATGCTCCGCGAGTCGTCGGCCGCTTCGGCCGCCAGGCGCATGATGTGGGCGACGCTGTACATCCCCAGGCAG
>JAGOWL010000206.1 GCA_018060215.1 Pseudoxanthomonas sp. | reverse complement strand
TGGTGGCCGGCTTCGACCGCTACTACCAGATTGCGCGCTGCTTCCGCGACGAGGCCTTGCGCGCCGACCGCCAGCTGGAGTTCACCCAGCTGGACATGGAGTTCGCCTTCGTCCGCGAGCGCGACGTGCAGGACTACGTCGAGGGCATGATCCGGGCGATCTTCAAGGAGGTCGTGGACGTCGAGCTGGACGCGCAGTTCCCGCGCATGACCTGGGCCGAGGCGATGCGCCGCTACGGTTCGGACAAGCCGGACCTGCGCATCGACCTGGAGCTGGTGGATGTGGCGGACCTGGTGAAGGACAGCCAGTTCGCGGTGTTCGCTGCGGCGGCCAATGACCCCGACGGCCGCGTGGCCGCGCTGCGCATCCCCGGCGGCGCAGCGCTGTCGCGCAAGCAGATCGACGAGTACGCCGCGCACGCGGCCAAGTACGGGGCCAAGGGCCTGGCCTACATCAAGATCGACGAGGCCGGCGCGGTCAGCTCGCCGATCGCCAAGTTCTTCGACGAGGCCGCCTTCGCCGCCCTCGTCGCCCACGTGGGCGCCGGCAACGGTGACATCGTGTTCTTCGGCGCCGGCGGCTACGGCAAGGTCTCCGACTTCATGGGCGCGCTGCGGCTCAAGGCCGGCAGGGATTTCGGTCGGGTCGCCGAAGGCTGGCGCCCGCTGTGGGTCACCGACTTCCCGATGTTCGAATGGGACGAGGAGGCGCAGCGTTTCGTGGCCCTGCACCATCCGTTCACCGCCCCGGCGGTGGATTCCATCGACGACCTGCGTGCCAATGCGCGCACGGCGGTGTCGCGCGGCTACGACATGGTGCTCAACGGCAACGAGATCGGTGGCGGTTCGATCCGCATCCACCGGCCGGAGATGCAGAGCGCGGTGTTCGAGCTGCTGGGCATCGGCGCGGAGGAGGCGCAGGCCAAGTTCGGGTTCCTGCTGGATGCGCTGAACTACGGCGCGCCGCCGCATGGCGGCATCGCCTTCGGCATCGACCGCATCGCCGCGCTGATGGCCGGTACCGAGTCGATCCGCGACGTGATCCCGTTCCCGAAGACCACCGGCGCGCAGTGCCTGATGACCGGTGCGCCGTCGCCGATCGCCGACGCGCAGCTGGCCGAGGTGCATGTGCAGGTGCGGGCGGTCGACAAGGCCTGACCCGGGCGCTCCCGGATGAGTCTGGCCATTCGCCGAGCCGTCGTTGCCGACGCCGACACGCTGTCGGTCCTGGCCTCGCGCACCTTCGTGGAGACCTTCGGCCACCTGTATCCGGCGCAGGACCTGGAGTTCTTCCTGCGCGATGCCTATGCGCCGGAGAAGCAGGCAGTGATCCTGGCGCACCCGGACTACGCGGTGTGGCTGCTGGAGGAGGACGGGGTGGCGGTCGGCCACGCCGCGGCCGGGCCGTGCGGGTTGCCGCACGATGACGTGGCGCCGGGCGATGGCGAGTTGAAGCGGCTGTACGTGCTGGCGTCGCACCAGGGCGGCGGCTGGGGCGGGCGGCTGTTCGACCAGGCCGAGCGCTGGCTGCTGCGCGACGGGCCGCGCACGCTGTGGATCGGGGTGTGGTCGGAGAACTTCGGAGCGCAGCGCTTCTATGCCCGGCACGGATTCGAACGGGTGGGTACCTACGCATTTCCGGTCGGGCGGGTGCGCGACCTGGAGTTCATCCTGCGCCGGCCGGCGCAGGCGGGCGCATGAACCAGGGGCCCGACGCCCGCCCGGTGCTGCTGGTCCACGGCCTGTGGAACGCCAAGCTGTGGCTGACGCCGCTGGCCTGGCGGCTGCATCGGGTCGGTTTAAAGGTCGGCGGATTCGGCTATCCGAGCATCGTCGGCGGCGCCGAGGCGGCGGTGGAGGCGTTGATCGAACACCTGCGCAGTGGGCCGGAACGGGACCTGGTCGGCCACAGCCTGGGCGGCCTGATCGCGCTGGAGGCGTTGCGGCGTGCGCCGGAGCTGCCGGTGCGGCGGGTGGTGTGCCTGGGTTCGCCGCTGCATGGCAGCCTGGTGGCGCGCAACCTGGGCCGGCACCGGGCCACGGCCTGGGTACTGGGTCGCAGTCGCGCGCTGCTGCAAGGAGGATGCCCGCCGTGGCAGGGCCAGGCGCGGGTCGGGGTGGTCGCCGGCACCGTGGCGCGTGGCGCCGGGCGCCTGCTGGCGCGCTTCGACGGGCCTTCCGATGGCACCGTGGCGGTGGCCGAGACCCGGCTGCCGGGCCTGGCCGACCACTGCGTCGTGGCCGCCAGCCATACCGGGCTGGTGTTCTCCCGGGAGGCGGCCGACCAGGCCGCCGCCTTCCTGCGCGACGGCCGGTTCGCACCGGTGGCCGCGGCCGGCCCTTATAATCGCGCCTGATCCACGCCGCAGACGGAAGCACCCATGGGCAGAGGCCCTTCGATCGAAGCACGCAAGAACGCCTCCGACGCGCAGCGCGGCAAGGTGTTCACCAAGCTGATCCGCGAGATCGGCGTGGCCGCCCGCGCCGGTGGCGGCGACCCGGCCAACAATCCTCGCCTGCGCGCGGCGCTGGACAAGGCGCTGGCCGCCAACATGTCCAAGGACGTGATGGAGCGCGCGATCAAGAAGGCCACCGGCGAGCTGGAAGGGGTGGAGTACGAGGAAGTGCGCTACGAGGGCTACGCCCCCGGCGGGGTGGCGGTGATCGTGGACTGCCTGACCGACAACCGGGTGCGCACCGTGGCCGACGTGCGCCACGCCTTCTCCAGGAACGGCGGCAACATGGGCACCGAAGGCTCGGTGGCTTTCATGTTCAAGCGCCTGGGCGTGCTCAGCTACGAAGGCCAGGACGAGGAGCAGGTCACCGAGGCGGCGATCGAGGCCGGCGCCGACGACGTGACCGTGTATCCGGAGGACGGGGCGATCGACGTGCTCACCTCGCCGGAGGGCTTCGAAGCGGTGAAGCAGGCGATGCAGGCCGCCGG
>JAGOWL010000089.1 GCA_018060215.1 Pseudoxanthomonas sp. | reverse complement strand
TCGCTTCGGCGGGGCATGCGGAGCTGGCTTCGACGAAGCTACGGACACTCAGGTGGCGAAAGACGCGGTGGTGCGGGGATCGGGCGCAAGCAGGCCATGGATGGCCTGCGCTCGCCTGTTGGAGCCAGGGATGGCGCAACCAGGCGATGCGCACGATCCCCGCACTGCCGCGGCTCCCCCCGAAGGCGACAAGTCCCGGCGCTTTGGCTCAAGCCAGAAGCTCGCATCACCGCAACGCCGCACGAAGCCGGTGAACTCCGGCGCTTTTCAGCCTGGCCGGATCCGCATCACTCACTGGAGAAGAACCTTATTCAAGGCCTTCCTGGTGGGCCCGGCACAGCTGGGTCCAGACCGCGTCCATGCGCTGTTCCACCTTCGGGTCCAGGGTGATCGGCCGGCCCCATTCGCGCGCCGATTCGGCCGGCCACTTGCGGGTCGCGTCCAGGCCCAGCTTGGAACCCAGGCCCGACACCGGGGTGGCGAAATCCAGGTAGTCGATCGGGGTGTTCTCCACCAGCAGGCTGTCGCGCGCCGGATCCACCCGGGTGGAGATCGCCCACACCACCTGGCCCCAGTCGCGCACGTCGATGTCCTCGTCGGTGACGATCACGAACTTGGTGTAGGTGAACTGCCGCAGGTAGGACCAGATGCCCATCATGATCCGCCGCGCGTGCCCGGGGTACTGCTTGCGGATGGAAACCACCGCAACCCGATACGAACACGCCTCCGGTGGCAGGTAGAAATCGACGATCTCCGGGAACACCTTCTGCAGGATCGGCACGAAGATGTCGTTGAGCGCCATCGACAGCACCGAAGGCTCGTCGTGTGGCGAGCGACCCATGTAGCTGCCGTGGTAGATCGCGTCGTGGCGCAGGTACATGCGCTCCACGGTCAGCACCGGGAAGGTGCCCTGGGCGTTGTAGTAGCCGGTGTGGTCGCCGAACGGGCCCTCCAGCGCGGTGTCGCCCGGATGGATGACGCCCTCCAGCAGGATCTCGGCTCCGGCCGGTGCATCCAGCCCGGTGGCCTGGCTGCGCCACACCCGGCTGCGCGCGCCGCGCAGCAGGCCGGCGAACTCGTACTCGGACAAGGTATCGGGCACCGGCGCCACCGCCGCCAGCATCGTCGCCGGATCGGCGCCGATGGCCACCAGCACCGGAAATGGCCGGTCCGGCCAGGCCTGCTGCCAGGAGGCATAGTCCTGGGCCCCGCCACGGTGCGCCAGCCAGCGCATGATCACCCGGTTGCGGCCGATCACCTGCTGGCGATAGATGGCCAGGTTCTGCCGTCGCTGGTGCACGCCGCGGGTGATGACCAGGCCGAAGGTGATCAGGCGCCCGGCGTCCTCCGGCCAGCAGTGCTGGATCGGCAGGCGCCCCAGGTCGACCTGGTCGCCTTCGTACACCTGTTCGCAGAACGCGGCGTCATCGACCTGGCGCGGTGCCACGTGCGCCAGCTGCGCCAGTTCCGGCCAACTGTGCAGTGCCTCGCGCAGCGAGGACGGCCAGCGCGGCTCTTTCAGCGAAGCCAGCAGCTGGCCCAGTTCGTGCAGCGAGGCCAGCGGCCGGTCGCCGATGGCCAGCTCGATCCTGCGGCGGTGGCCGAACAGGTTGCCCAGCATCGCATGCGGCGAGCCGACCGCCTTGTTCATCAGCAACGCCGGCCCGCCCTCGCGCAGCGCGCGCAGGCTCAGCGTGGTGCTTTCCAGCACCGGATCGACCGGCGCATCGATCTCCAGCAGTTGCCGGTGCCGGGACAGGTGCTGGAGGAAGCTTCGCAGGTCATGCATGTTCGGCGCCGGGACGGAAGATGGCCCTGCACGCTAGCGGCGCCAGCACCGCCCGGCGATGACCCAGGTCAAGCCGCCTCCTGCCGCGCCCTGCCCGGGTTGCCGGGCAAGGCGTGCGCCGCGCGGCCTCAGTAGCTGAGGTTGAGCTTCAGCCATCCCGTGCGGCCTGGCTCGGCGATCCGCTCCGGGTCGGCCGGATAGCCGAAGGCGCTGTTGCCGGCCAGGTTCAGGTGCTCGCTGTAGGCGCGGTCGAACAGGTTGTCGATCCCGGCGGTCAGCTGCAGGCGGTCGCTGAAGCGGTAGCCGCCATTGATCGAGAACACGGCAAAGCCCGGGCTCGGCCCGAGGTCGCGGCCGACGACATTGCCCTGGCGGGTGCTGACCCGGTCCTGGGCGGCGGCGATCCGCAGCAACGCGCCCCACGACCACGCCGCGTGCTCGCCGCTGGCCGACAGCCGCCCCTCCAGCGGCGGCATCTGCGGCAGGGCGCCTTCGTCGGTCCGGCCCCAGGCATAGGCCAGCACGCCGGACAGCTTCAGGCCTTCGCGTGCCTTCCAGTCCACGCCGAGCTCGCCACCGGCGATGTCGGCGTCGATGTTGCGCGCCCGCGTGGTCGAACCCATCATGCCGCCGCCCATGTAGTCGAACAGGATGTAGTCGTCGATGCGGCCGGCATAGGCCGACGCCCAGGCCTCGAGGTTGCCCCGCCGGTACTGCAGACCCGCGTCCAGCTGGGTGGTGTGCTCGGGCTGCACGCCGGCGAACGCGTTGGCCGCCCCGGCCGGGCCGCGGTTGGGCGAGAACAGTTCCCAGTAGTCGGGCATGCGCGCGGCGTGGCCGATGCCGGCGTACCAGCCCAGCGCCGAGCCCATGTCGTGCTCGTAGCGGACGAAGCCACCAGGCAGGGTGTCGCTGCGGCGCTGGCCGGCGGTCGGGTTGGGCATGGCCATGGCGCCGCTGCCGATGCTGGCGCGCAGGTCATCCACCTGGGCGCGGTCGATGCGCACACCGGACATCAGGTGATGCACCTCGTCCAGGTGCCAGTGCGATTCGGCGAACACGCCGACGGTGCGGAAGCGGGCATCCTCGGTCCACGGCTGCGCACGGTAGGCACCCTTGCCCATCGCGCTGCGCCGGCGGTGCTCGCTCTGCCGGCCATCCACGCCGGCGGTCAGCTCCCAGCGGTCCTGCTGCCAGGTCAGGGCCACGCGGCCGCCCTGGCTGGTGTCGCCGACGTTGCTGGCCATCGGCATGGGCATGCTGGAGGTCGGGTCGGGATCACGCAGGCTGTAGTTGTCCATGACATGGTCGACCTCGTTGCGGTAGAGGTTGGCCACCACCGCGTCGAGCACGCCACCGATGTGTTTCTTCTCGAAGCGCAGGCCCAGGCTGTCGCGGCGGAACCGCGATCCGTCCATGCCGCGGCCGGCGTAGCGCGCCTGTGCATCGCCACCACCGGCGCTCAGTTCAAGCACCGTGTCCGCATCGGGGGTCCAGCCCACGGCGGCATCGGCGTTCCACTTGTCCCAGGCCGATGGCACGACCTTGCCGTCGCCATCGCGGTAGTCGTCGGCTTCGGAGCGGTTGCCCGAAACCCGCAGGTATCCGCGCGCGGTGCCGGCGCTGGCGTCGAGCACCTGGTCGTTGCGGCCGTTGCTGCCGGCCAGCACGCTGCCCTGGGCACGCACGCCGGGGCGGTCGAAGTAGGGGATCTCGCGTTCGAAACGCACCGTCCCGGCCGATGCGCCGCCACCCCAGAGCACGGTCTGCGGCCCCTTGATGACGGTCAGCCGGTCGTAGTTCTCCGGCGCGATATAGGACATGGCGTTGTCCATGCGCGAGGGACAGGCGCCACTGAGCGCGCCGTCGTTGGTCAGCAGCGCGATCCTGGAGCCGAACATGCCGCGCAGCACCGGGTCGCCGTTGGTGCCGCCGCTGCGCAGGGTGGAAAAGCCGGGGATGGTCTTGAGGTAGTCGGCGCCGTCGCTGGCCGGCACCGGCTGGCGCGGCAGGCGCGGATCGGTGACGAAGGTGCTGGCGGCGATCGGGGCCACGCCCACCACCACCACGCCATCCAGGGAAGTCGCCGGCACCGGCTCGGCGTCGGCATGGGTGTGCTGCTGCGCGGCCGCCTGCGCCGCAGCCGGCGGCGTCAGGCAGGTCCAGGCAAGTGCGCAGGCCAGGGCACAGGACAGCGGCGTGGTTCTCATCGTGGGGGCTCGCTTCATTTGTGTTCTATGGCTGTTGGTTCCCGTCGCACCGATTATCAGTTCACGAAGGCATACGGAAGCAGAACGGATCGCTCCTTCCGGCGATGACTTGACCTGGATCAATCACGGATATCAAACGGGTGTTGGCTTGACGAATGTCAATGAACCCGACGGCGGTGGCGCGCACTCTGGCCCCGCAAACCAACGACCCCACGAGAGACGACACCATGAAGTCCCGCAATGCCCCGCTGCTCGCCTGCGCCCTTGCCGGCGCCATCGCCGCCGCCTTTGCAGGCCAGGCCATCGCCGCCAGGTCGGCCGCCCCGCTGGAGAAGATCCAGGCCGTGCTGACCTCGCCGCCGGAAGTACCGGCACCGATCACGCGCAAGACCCCGGCCCACGTGGTGGTGGACCTGGAAATGGTCGAAAAGGAAATGCGCCTGGACGACGGCGTCACCTACAACTTCTGGACCTTCGGCGGCACCGTGCCGGGCAGCTTCATCCGCGTGCGCGAAGGCGACACGGTCGAGTTCAAGCTCAAGAACCACCACAGCTCGCACATGCCGCACAACATCGACCTGCACGCGGTGACCGGCCAGGGCGGCGGTGCCGAAGCCACCTTCACCCTGCCCGGCCACGAGACGCAGTTCACGTTCAAGACGCTCAACCCCGGCCTGTATGTCTACCACTGCGCGATGGCACCGGTGGCGATGCACGTGGCCAACGGCATGTACGGCCTGATCCTGGTCGAGCCGAAGGAAGGCATGGAGCCGGTGGACAAGGAGTTCTACGTCATGCAGGGCGACTTCTACACCGAAGGCGCGCACGGCGAACCGGGCCTGCAGCCGTTCAGCCTGGAGAAGGGCATCGACGAGAAGCCGACCTACGTGGTGTTCAACGGCTCGGTCGGCGCACTGACCGGCGACAACGCCCTGCAGGCCAAGGCCGGCGAGAAGATCCGCATGTACGTGGGCAATGGCGGCCCCAACCTGGTGTCCAGCTTCCACGTGATCGGCGAGATCTTCGACAAGGTCTACATCGAGGGCGGCAGCAAGTACCAGGAGAACGTGCAGACCACCCTGGTCCCGGCTGGCGGTTCGGCGGTGGTGGAGTTCAAGGCCGACGTCCCGGGCAACTTCGTGCTGGTGGACCACAGCATCTTCCGCGCGTTCCACAAGGGCGCCCTGGGCATCCTCAACGTCAGCGGCGAGGAGAACCACGGCATCTACACCGGCCAGCAGCACGACATCGAGTACCCGGAAGGCGTGCCGCAGGGCAGCCAGGCCCGGTAACGGAGACCAGCGTGCAACGGATCGGGCCCCTGCTGCTGTTGGCACTGCTGGCATCACCGCTGGCGGCTGCGGTGGCCGGCGGCAATGCCGGCGCCGGTACCGGCCACAGCGACTACCGGGTGATTGCCGGTGGCAGCTTCCGCTCCGCGGTGCGATTCGAGGAGGCCAACGGCAGCGTGCCGGTGGCCTCCTATGCGCTGATGGAGCGGCCAGTGAGCAATGCCCAGTTCGCCGCCTTCGTGCAGCGCCAGCCGCAGTGGCGACGTGACCGGGTGCCGGCGGTGTTCTCCAGCCCCGGCTACCTGGGCCAGTGGCAGGCGCCGGACGTGCCCGGCGATGGCGTGGATCCGCAGGCGGCGGTGGTGCAGGTGAACTGGTATGCCGCCGATGCCTACTGCCGCGAGCAGCAGGCCCGCCTGCCGACCTTCCTGGAATGGGAATACGCCGCCGCCGCCGATGCCACCCACCACGATGCACGCAGCGATCCACGCCGGCGCATGCGCCTGGTCAACGACGGTACGCCCCAGGCACTGGATGCCCTGCCGGGCGCCCCCGCCAATGTTCACGGTGTGCACGGCCTGCACGGCGCAAACTGGGAATGGAGTGCGGACTTCGCCTCGCTGCTGGGCGAAGGCGATCGCCGCGGCCAGGACGATGGCCAGCTCCTGCGCTTCTGCGGCGCCACCGCCCTGGATTTCAACGACCCCGGCGACTACGGCGTGGTCAAGCGCTTCGTCGTGTTGTCGGCCCTCCAGCCCGGGACCACCCTGGGCAATCTCGGCTTCCGCTGCGCAAGGAGCCAGCCATGAAACTTCCACTGAACACCCTGCTGATCGCCCTCGCCCTCGGCCTGGCACTGGGCCAGGCATCGCCTGCGACCGCCGCCGATGCCGGCGCGACCAGCGCCGCCCTGCCCGGGGATTCGCTCTACCACCTGCAGGCCGGCTTCACCGACCTGCACGGCCAGTCGCTGCAATGGGCCGCGCTGCAGGGCCGGCCACAGCTGGTGTCGATGTTCTACGGCAACTGCAGCCTGATGTGCCCGCTGATCCTGGAGAACGCCAAGGCGGTGCAGAAGCAGTTGTCGCCCGAACAACGCGCCCGCCTGGGCGTGGCCATGATCACCCTGGACCCGGCGCGCGATACGCCTGCGGCACTGGCCGAGGTGGCCGAGCGCAACCGCACGCCCGCCGACTGGCAATACCTGCAGCCGGATGCCGACGACGTGCGCGCGGTGGCCAGCGTGCTGGACGTGCGCTACCGCTTCCGCGAGGACGGCAGCATCAACCACACCAGCGTGCTGGTCCTGCTCGATGCGCAGGGTCGCCCGCTGGCCCGTTCCGAAGTGGTCGGCGCCGCACCCGACCCGGGCTTCCTGCAACAGGTCCGTGCCGCCCTGGCCCAGACGCCCTGATCCAACCCCCACACCCGACAACCCGCCCAGGAGCCCCCATGGAATTCCACATCCGCCTCACCCAACCGACCCTCGACCTGCCCGCCTTCGAGCGCCAGCTGCTCGACCTCGACCCTGCCGCCCTGGTCGACCTGGACAGCAGCGCCAACCAGTTGCGCATTTCCACCCTGGCCCAGCCCGGTGACCTGGCCTTCATGCTGGCCCGGACCGGCCATCCGGTGGCCCTGGAGCAGATCGAACTGCAACCGTCGGTGTGCTGCGGCGGCTGCAGCGGCTGAGCCGGCGGCCCGATCCGCTTGCGCGCCGGTTGCCGGCGGCGCCCGCCTGGTCGCCCCGCCCCCCATGGGCGCGGCCCGGCGACGCGTTGATTGCCTGCATCAACGCTTCAGCGGCCCTTGCGCCTGGATTGGACCATCGGACCGGGCCGAGACGCGGCCTGGCCTGTGCACGGTCGTAGAATCACGGCCATGAACACCCAGCATCGCAAGACCCTGCCCGGCACCGCCCTGAACTGGTTCGACGCACGCGAGGCGGTCGAATCGATCCGCCCCGGCGCCTGGGCCGGCCTGTCCTACACCGCCCGCGTCCACGCCGAGAACCTGGTGCGCTGCGCCGACCCGGCGCAGCTGCGCGACTTCCTGCTGCAACTGATCGAACGCCGCCGCGACCTGGACTTCCCCTGGTTCCCGGTGCGGGTGGTGTGCCACGACATCCTCGGCCAGACCGCGCTGGTGGACCTGGCCGGCCTGCGCGACGCCATCGCCGACCAGGGCGGCGATCCGGCCCAGGTCAACCCGGTGGTGCCGGTGCAGCTGATCGTGGACCACTCGCTGGCGGTGGAATGCGGGGGCTACGACCCGGACGCGTTCAACAAGAACCGCGCCATCGAGGACCGCCGCAACGCCGACCGCTTCGATTTCATCGACTGGACCGCCCGGGCCTTCCGCAACATCGAGGTGATCCCGCCAGGCAACGGGATCATGCACCAGATCAACCTGGAGAAGATGTCGCCGGTGGTCTACGTGCGCGATGGCGTGGCCTTCCCCGATACCTGCGTGGGCACCGACAGCCACACCCCGCACGTGGACGCGCTGGGCGTGATCGCGGTGGGCGTGGGCGGGCTGGAAGCGGAAAACGTGATGCTCGGCCGCGCTTCGTGGATGCGCCTGCCCGACATCACCGGGGTCAAGCTCAACGGCCGCCCGCAGCCGGGCATCACCGCCACCGACGTGGTGCTGGCGCTGACCGAGTTCCTGCGCAAGGAAAAGGTGGTCGGCCATTACCTGGAATTCTTCGGCGAGGGCGCCGCGGCGCTGACCATCGGCGATCGCGCCACCATTTCCAACATGTGCCCCGAATACGGCGCCACCGCCGCGCTGTTCTACATCGATGGGCAGACCCTGGACTACCTGCGCCTGACCGGGCGCGAGGAACAGCAGGTGCAGCTGGTCCAGACCTATGCCAGGGCCGCCGGGCTGTGGGCCGACGACCTGGCCGCCGCGCAGTACGAGCGGGTGTTGGAGTTCGACCTGTCCACGGTGGTGCGCAACATGGCCGGCCCGTCCAACCCCCACCGGCGCCTGCCGACCACGGCACTGGCAGAACGCGGCATCGCCGACGAGGCCAAGCTGGAAGCGGCGCGCGACGAGGAAGCCCGCGGCCTGCTGCCGGACGGGGCGGTGATCATCGCCGCCATCACCAGTTGCACCAACACCTCCAACCCGCGCAACGTGATCGCCGCCGGCCTGCTGGCGCGCAACGCCAACGCCCGCGGCCTGCTGCGCAAGCCGTGGGTGAAGACCTCCCTCGCCCCGGGCTCCAAGGCCGTGCAGCTGTACCTGGAAGACAGTGGACTGCTGCCGGAGCTGGAACAGCTGGGTTTCGGCATCGTCGGCTTCGCCTGCACCACCTGCAACGGCATGAGCGGCGCGCTGGATCCGGCGATCCAGCGGGAGATCGTCGAGCGCGACCTGTACGCCACCGCGGTGCTCAGCGGCAACCGCAACTTCGACGGCCGCATCCACCCCTACGCGAAGCAGGCGTTCCTGGCTTCGCCGCCACTGGTGATCGCCTACGCCATCGCCGGCACGGTGCGCTTCGACATCGAGAAGGACGTACTGGGCACCGACGCGCAGGGCAACGCGGTGCGACTCAAGGACATCTGGCCGTCGGATGCGGAGATCGACGCGATCGTCAAGGCCAGCGTCAAGCCCGAACAGTTCCGCAGCGTCTACGCGCCGATGTTCGATGTGCGCGTGGAGCACGGCGAGCGGGTGGCACCGCTGTACGACTGGCGCCCGCAGAGCACCTACATCCGCCGGCCGCCGTACTGGGAAGGCGCACTGGCCGGCGAGCGTACCCTGCGCGGCATGCGCCCGCTGGCGGTGCTGGGCGACAACATCACCACCGACCACCTCTCCCCTTCCAACGCGATCATGGCCTCCAGCGCCGCCGGCGAGTACCTGGCGCAGATGGGCGTGCCCGAAGAGGACTTCAACTCCTACGCCACCCACCGCGGCGACCACCTCACCGCCCAGCGCGCCACCTTCGCCAATCCCAAGCTGCTCAACGAGATGGTCCGCGACGAAGCCGGCAACGTGAAGCAGGGCTCGCTGGCGCGACTGGAGCCGGAAGGCGAAGTCATGCGCATGTGGGAAGTGATCGAGGCCTACATGCATCGCCGCCAGCCGCTGGTGATCATCGCCGGCGCCGACTACGGCCAGGGCAGCTCGCGCGACTGGGCCGCCAAGGGCGTGCGCCTGGCCGGGGTTGAGGCGATCGTGGCCGAGGGCTTCGAGCGCATCCACCGCACCAACCTGATCGGCATGGGCGTGCTGCCGCTGGAATTCAAGCCGGGGCAGAACCGCCACGACTTCGGCATCGACGGCAGCGAGACCTTCGACGTGGTCGGCACCCGCGCCCCGCGCGCGGAACTGACCCTGGTGGTCCATCGCCGCAACGGCGAGACGGTGCAGGTGCCGGTCACCTGTCGCCTGGACACCGCCGAGGAAGTGTCGATCTACGAAGCCGGCGGCGTGCTGCAGCGCTTCGCCCAGGATTTCCTGGAGGCCGGCAAGGCGGCCTGAGCCGCGCGTCGGCCGCGTGGGG
>JAGOWL010000205.1 GCA_018060215.1 Pseudoxanthomonas sp. | reverse complement strand
TCGATGCCCGGCGCCTGCGCGACCACGGCCTTGAGCACGTGGGCGAGCATGTCGTCGGGACGGGTGTTGCGGAACACGCCCTTGGGCGCCTTGCCCACCGGGGTGCGGGTGGCGGCGACGATGTAGGCGTCCTGTACTTGCTTGCTCATTGGATTCTCCGGATTCTGGGGTCGGCGTTGATCGAAGCGGGCGCACCGGCTGGCGCGCCACGGGTCCGGATCAGTTCCGCAATGGCTTGCCCGTCTTGAGCATGTGGCCGATGCGCGCCTGGGTCTTTTCCTGCTGCGCCAGTTCGACGAAGTGCCTGCGCTCCAGTCCCAGCAGCCATTCCTCGTCGACCAGGCTGCCACGGTCGACCGCCCCGCCACTGAGCACGCTGGCGATGCGGGTGGCGATCTCGTCGTCGTAGGGACTGATGAAGCGGCCTTCGAGCATGTTCACCAGCAGCATGCGGAAGGTGGCGATGCCCACGTCTCCGGCGACCTGGACGCGGCGCGCAGGCATCGGCGGGCGGTAGCCGGCCTCGGCCAGGCCGCGCGCCTGGGCCTTGGCCACGTGCAGCAGCTCGAAGGCGTTGAACACGATCACGTCGTCGTTGCGCAGCAGGCCCAGTTCCCGGGCCTCCAGCGCCGAGGCCGAGACCTTGGCCATGGCCACCGTCTCGAACACCTTCTTCAGCTCGGCGAACACGTCGCCGCCGGGGCCGGCCGCACGCGAGGCGCGCACCGCCAGCTCCTTCAGGCCGCCACCGGCCGGCAGCAGGCCCACGCCGGCCTCGACCAGGCCGATGTAGCTCTCCAGGTGGGCCACGGTGCGGGCGCTGTGCATCTGGAACTCGCAGCCGCCGCCCAGGGCCAGGCCGCGCACGGCGGCCACCACCGGCACCAGCGCGTACTTGATCCGCTGGCTGGTGCGCTGGAAGTTGGCCACCATCGCATCGAAGCCGGCGACATTGCCGGCCTGGAGCAGGCCCAGGGCGCCGGCGAGGTCGGCGCCGGCGGAGAACGGCTCCTTGTTCTGCCAGATCACCAGACCCTGGAAGTCGCGCTCGGCGATGCTGATCGCCTGCTGCAGGCCGTCGAGCACATGGTCGGAGACGGTGTTCATCTTGGTCTTGTAGCTGACCACGGCGATGCCGTCGCCGTCGTGCCACATGCGCAGGCCGTCGTTCTCGAACACGGTGGTGCCCGGATCGAACTGCTCACCCAGCATCGGGTCGGGGAAGCGCTGGCGCTGGTAGACCGGCAGGGTGGAGCGGGGCACCAGGGCGTTGTCGGCCGGGCTGTAGCTGCCGCCGGCCGCATGCACGCCGTCGCGCCCGTCCAGCACCCAGGCCGGCAGCGGGGCATCGCTCATCGCCTTGCCGGCGGCGATGTCATCTGCGATCCACTGCGCCACCTGCTTCCAGCCGGCGGCCTGCCAGCTCTCGAACGGGCCCAGCGACCAGCCATAGCCCCAGCGGATGGCCAGGTCGACGTCGCGTGCGGTGTGGGCGATGTCGGCCAGGTGGTAGGCGCTGTAGTGGAACAGGTCACGGAACGCAGCCCACAGGAACTGCGCCTGCGGATGGGCGCTGGCGCGCAGCTTCTCGAATTTTTCGGCCGGGTTGCGGATCTTGAGGATCTCCACCACCTCGTCGGCGGCGGTGCGGTCGGCGGCGCGATAGTCCTGCTTGTCCAGGTCCAGCACCACGATGTCCTTGCCGACCTTGCGGAAGATGCCCGCACCGGTCTTCTGGCCCAGCGCGCCCTTGCCGATCAGAGCGGCCAGCCAGTCGGGCGTGTTGAAGTACTTGTGCCACGGGTCGCCCGGCAGGGTGTCGGCCATGGTCTTGATGACGTGGGCCATGGTGTCCAGGCCGACCACGTCGGAGGTGCGGTAGGTGGCCGACTTGGGCCGGCCGACCAGCGGGCCGGTCAGGGCGTCGACCTCGTCGAAACCCAGGCCGAAAGCGCGGGTGTGGTGGATCACCGACAGGATCGAGAACACGCCGATGCGGTTGCCGATGAAGTTGGGGGTGTCCTTGGCGTAGACCACGCCCTTGCCCAGCTGGGTGGTCAGGAAGGTTTCCAGGCCTTCCAGCACGGCGCGGTCGGTGCCGGCGGCCGGGATCAGCTCGGCCAGGTGCATGTAGCGTGGCGGGTTGAAGAAATGCACGCCGCAGAAGCGGTGGCGCAGCTGCTCGGGCAGCACCCCGGCCAGGGCATTGATGCCCAGGCCGGAGGTGTTGGAGGCCAGCACCGCATGGTCGGCCACGAACGGAGCGATCTTCCGGTACAGGTCCTGCTTCCAGTCCATCCGTTCGGCGATGGCCTCGATGATCAGGTCGCAGTCCTTGAGCTGCTCCAGCCCGCTGTCGTAGTTGGCCGCGGTGATCGCCTCGGCCAGCCCCTTGGCCGCCAGCGGCGCCGGGCTGAGCTTGCCCAGGTTGGCGATCGCCTTGAGCACCACGCCATCGGCCGGGCCGTCCTTGGCGGCCAGGTCGAACAGCACCGTGTCCACGCCGGCGTTGGTCAGGTGGGCGGCGATCTGCGCCCCCATCACACCCGCCCCGAGGACGGCGGCACGACGTACAAGCAGATTATTAGACATATCTTCCAACCTTTTGAAGTTGAACGTGATTACTTCAGTGGAGCTTGCAGCCCTGCGGCTGCGAAGCGGATCAGTTCGCGGGCCGCGCGGGCCCGGTGGGCGGCCTCGCTGGCGCCGCTGGGGCGCTTGATCATGCCGAAGTCGGACATGGCATAGGTCAGCGCGCCGGCCAGGAAATCCAGGCGCCAGTACAGGGAGTCCTTGTCGATACCCGGCAGGCAGGCCGCCAGCGCCTTGCCGAAGTGGCGCAGGACATGGCCGTACTGGTCGGACAGGAACCGGCGCAGGCTCTCGTTGTGTTCGGCATAGGCGCGGGCGATCACCCGCACGAAGGCGCCGCCGCCATTGCGGTCCTGGGCCAGGGCCAGGGCCGGCTCGATGAAGGCCGCCAGCAC
>JAGOWL010000088.1 GCA_018060215.1 Pseudoxanthomonas sp. | reverse complement strand
TGCGCGAACACGGGGTGACCGTGATCGACCTGGCCGACCCCGGCTGCATCGCCATGATGGGCGACTGGATCGCCGCCAACCCGCGGGTCTGGAACGAGGACATCGGCGAGGACGACTGCGGCGGCCATTGAAGGCCGACCCGCAGTCGCAGCCACGATCAGAGGATGTACCGGCTCAGATCCGGATCCTGCACCAGTTCGCCCAGGTGGGCGTCGACGTAGGCGCGGTCGATGGACACGGCCTGGCCGTCGCGGTCGGGGGCCTCGTAGCTGAGGGTGTCGAGCAGGCGTTCCAGGACGGTATGCAGGCGGCGGGCGCCGATGTTCTCCTGGCGCTCGTTGACCTGGGCGGCGATCGCGGCCAGGCGGTCAACCGCCTCGGGGGTGAATTCCAGCTTCACCCCCTCGGTGGCCATCAGCTCCACGTACTGGCGGGTCAGGGCGGCCTTGGGCTCGGTGAGGATGCGCACGAAGTCGTCCTTGTCCAGCGCGGTCAGCTCGACCCGGATCGGGAAGCGGCCCTGCAGCTCCGGGATCAGGTCCGACGGCTTGGCCAGGTGAAAGGCGCCGGAGGCGATGAACAGGATGTGGTCGGTCTTGACCGTGCCGTACTTGGTGCTGACGTTGCTGCCTTCCACCAGCGGCAGCAGGTCGCGCTGCACGCCCTCGCGGCTGACATCGCCACCACTCATGTTGCCGCCACGCTTGGCGACCTTGTCGATCTCGTCGATGAACACGATGCCGTGCTGTTCGCAGGCCTCGATCGCCGCGGCGCGGATGTCGTCCTCGTTGACCAGCTTGCCGGCCTCCTCCTCCACCAGCTGCGGGCGGGCGGCCTTGATGGTGACGGTGCGCTTGTGGCTCTTGCCGCCGCCCAGGTTGGAGAACATCTGCCGCAGTTGCTGGCCCATTTCCTCCATGCCCGGCGGGGTCATGATGTCCACGCCGACATTGGCGGCCAGCTCCAGCTCGATCTGGCGCTCGTCCAGCTCGCCGGCGCGCAGCATCTTGCGGAACTTGGCCCGGGTGGAATCCTCCGGGCCGGAGACCTGCACTTCGGCGCGCGCTTCGGGGTCGAAGCCCATCGCCGGGGCGCGGCGCGGCAGCAGCGCGTCGAGGATGCGCTCCTCGGCGCGCTCCTCGGCCTGCAGCCGCACCTTCACCTTGGCCTGCTCGCGGAACATCTTCACCGCCGTGTCGGCCAGGTCGCGCACGATCTGCTCCACGTCCTTGCCGACGTAGCCGACCTCGGTGAAGCGGGTGGCCTCGACCTTGACGAACGGGGCGTTGGCCAGGGTCGCCAGGCGCCGGGCGATCTCGGTCTTGCCCACGCCGGTGGGGCCGATCATCAGGATGTTCTTGGGCATGACCTCGTTGCGCAGCTCCGGCTCCAGCTGCATGCGCCGCCAGCGGTTGCGCAGGGCGATGGCGACCGCGCGCTTGGCCGAATGCTGGCCGACGATGTGGCGGTCCAGCTCCTGCACGATCTCGCGCGGGGTCATGGTGGTGTTGTTCTCGTTCATCACAGTTCTTCCACCACGACGTTGCGGTTGGTGTAGATGCAGATGTCGCCGGCGATGTTCAGCGCCTCAACGGCGATGGACTTCGCATCCAGCGTGGTATGCGCCAGCAGCGCGCGTGCGGCCGACAGCGCGTAGCTGCCGCCGGAACCAATGGCGATGATGCCGTCCTCCGGCTCGATCACATCGCCGGTGCCGCTGATGATCAGCGAGGTGTCCTTGTCGGCCACCGCCAGCAACGCCTCGAGCTTGCCGTAGCGGCGGTCGGTTCGCCATTCCTTGGCCAGTTCCACCGCCGCGCGGGCCAGCTGGCCGTGCTTTTCCAGCTTGGCCTCGAACAGTTCGAACAGGGTGAAGGCGTCGGCCGCCGCGCCGGCGAAGCCGGCCAGGACCTGGCCGTCGCGGCCCAGGCGACGCACCTTGCGCGCGTTGCCCTTCATCACCGTGTGGCCCAGGGTGACCTGGCCGTCGCCGGCCACGGCGACCTGGCCATTGCGGCGCACGCACAGGATGGTGGTGGCGTGGAACACGTTGGGATTCTGGCTGGGGTCCATGCGGCCTCCGGGAGCTGTCCACCCGATCTGGGGACGCCCTGTGACGCGATCAAGTCCCCCGCACCGTCGCCCCCGGCGCACACGAAGGCACCGACCGGTGCCGGACGGCGTCAGCGCAAGCTCATTGCACGGGTGGCCGCGGCGGATCGGGTGCGTCCGTTTCCGCGCCGAGGATGATCCGCGCGGCGCGCTGGTAGCTCCAGTAGGCCCAGGCCCAATTGAGCAGCACCACCAGCCGGTTGCGGAACCCGATCAGGAAGAACACGTGTGCGGCCAGCCAGAACCACCAGGCAGGCAGTCCGGAGAACCTGAAGCCGTGCAGGTCCACCACCGCAGCCATGCGGCCGATGGTGGCGAGGTTGCCGAAGTCGCGGTAGCGGAACGCCGGGGCGGGCCCGCCGCGCAGCCGCGCGCGGATCGTCGAGGCCACGTGCCGGCCCATCTGCTTGGCAGCGGGCGCCACCCCCGGGACCGGGCTGCCATCTTCGCGCTTGATCGTGGCCAGATCACCGGCAACGAACACGCGCGGATGCCCGGCGACGCTGAGATCGCGCTCGACCGGCACGCGTCCGGCGCGGTCCAGCGGCACGCCCAGCGAACGTGCCAGTGGCGAGGCCGCCACGCCGGCGGCCCAGACCACGGTGCGCGCCGGCACGTAGTGGTCGCCCAGCCGGTAGCCGCCGGCGTCGATCGCGGTGACCGGCACCCCGGTGCACACTTCCACGCCAAGTTTCTCCAACTGGCACCGTGCCTTCGCCGACAGCGCTTCCGGGAAAGAAGCCAGCACCCGCGGCCCGGCTTCGACCAGTCGCACGCGCGCACTTGCCGGATCGATGCGACGGAACTCGTTCTTCAGCGTATGCCGTGCGATTTCGGCCAGGGTACCGGCCAGTTCCACGCCGGTAGGGCCTCCGCCCACGATGGCGAAGCTCAGCCAGGCCGCGCGCTCGGCTGGATCCTCGCAGGCCTCGGCGCGCTCGAAGGCCAGAAGCAGGCGGCGGCGCAGGTGCAGGGCGTCGTCCAGCGACTTCAGGCCCGGCGCGTGTGTCGCCCAGGCGTCGTTGCCGAAATACGCGTGGGTGGCGCCGCTGGCGAGCAACAGGTAGTCGAACTCCAGCGTGGTGCCGTCGGCAAGCACGGCGCGCCGGCCGGTGGCGTCGATCGACACCGCTTCGCCCAGACGCACTTCCACGTTGTGCTGCCGGCAAAGGATGTGGCGCAGCGGCGCGGCGATGTCGGGGGCCGACAGGCCCGCAGTGGCGACCTGGTAGAGCAAGGGCTGGAAAAGATGGTGGTTGGCGCGGTCCAGCAGGGTGATGCGCAATGGCGCCCTGGCCAGCGCGCGCGTGGCCCACAGGCCGGCGAAACCGCCGCCGATCACGAGCAGGTGGGGCAGGCTGCGGTCGCTGGAGTCGTCCATCGGGTCCCTACATCGGCATGCGCAACAGGTAATAGCCGACGAGGCGATCCGCGGCGGGTGGATCGACATTCGCCAGGCCCACCACCACCACGCCCAGGTCCGGATAGATGCGCAGGTCGCCGTTCATGCCGGGCGCGCCACCAGCGTGGCCGAACATGCGCACGCCCTCCTGTTCGCGCGTCATGAAACCGTAGCCGTACCACGGGGTCTGGTTGCGCGTGGCCTCGGCCAGCAGTTCCGGCGACAGCAACTTGCCCTCTAGCAATGCACGCGCGAACTTCAGCAGGTCGCCCGCGGTGCTGTAGCCGCCGCCGGCCGCCGTGCCGCGGTAAGGCAGGGTGTCGGCCGCATCGGTCCACGCCCCGTCCTGGCGCATGTACGCGACCGCACGACCCGGCACCGCCACCTCCTCGGGCGACGAACCACTATCGCGCATGCCGGCGGGCGAGAAAACGTGCGCGTCGATATAGTCGTAGTACGACTTCCCGCTCACCTGCTCGATGATCTTGCCGAGCAACAGGAACCCGTAGTTCGAATAGCGCGGCTCGGTGCCGGGCGGGTGCGTCGGCGCGCGTTCGCCGAACAGGCGCACGTAGTCGTCGTGCGTCTTCAGCGACAACCGCCGCTCGTCGAACTCCGGCCCGAAGAAATCGCCGGTGCCGCCGGTGTGCGTGAGCAGTTGCCGGATCGTCACCTGCGCGACCTCGGCGTTCGGGTAGTCCGGCAGGTACTGCCCGACCGTACCGTCCAGCGACAGCTTGCCGGCCTCCACCAGCTGCAGCGTAGCCACGGCGGTGAACATCTTGTTCATCGAACCGAGGCGGAACTTCGTGTCCGGCGTGACCGGCGTTTCCGCCGCGCGATCGGCCAGTCCCCACGCGCGCTGCAACAGCACCTCGTCGCCGTTCGCCACCAGCAACACGCCCGAGAACGCATCCTTCGCCGCCTGCTCGTCGGCTTTGGCCACGAGCGCATCGATGGCATCGGTCGCCGTCATGCGCGGAACCCGCAGGTCCTCCGGCGGATCGATCGGACGGATGCCGAAGCGGGCCGGTTCGCCGGTCTTCACGGTCATCTCCATGCGCACGACCGTGTCGGATTCCAGCTCCTGCAGCAGCGCATACGCCGTGCCCGGTTCCGACGGCTCGCGCCGCACCAGCCGGAATCCACCGGTTTCGGCATGCAACTCCAACAGTTCATCCACGTCCATCCCCGGCTTCCAGCGATCGCGGAATACTTCCAGCTGTGCACGTTCACCGGAGTTGAAGGCCTCCAGCCAGGCATCCAGCGCCAGTTGCGCGGGATCGGCCGCGGCCTGCGCGGATGCGGCAGGTGGGGTGGACGATTGTGTACAGGCGGCGAGCGGCAGGCAGCAGGCCAGGAGCAGGGCGAGGGTTCGGGTCATGGCGGCGGCCGGAAGGGAATCCAGACAAGAGGATACGGGTACAGCCGGATGGCTGCTCACCCTGCATCCGTCAACCTTCGCCCTTGCGCCTCTTCGCCCTGGGGTGGGCGGCGTCGTAGACCTTGGCCAGGTGCTGGAAATCCAGGTGGGTGTAGATCTGGGTGGTGGCGATGTCGGCGTGGCCGAGCAGCTCCTGCACCCCGCGCAGGTCGCCGGAGGATTCGAGCACGTGGCTGGCGAAGCTGTGCCGCAGCATGTGCGGGTGCACGTGCTTGAACAGGCCCTGGCGCACCGCCAGCTGGCGGATCCGCACCTGCACCGCGCGCTGGCTGATCGGCCCGCCGCCGCGGCCGGGGAACACGAAGGCCTCGCCGCCGGCACCGGTGGAGGCGCGCCACTGACCCAGCGCGCGGCGCGCATGCGAACCCACCGGCACGCTGCGCTGCTTGCCGCCCTTGCCCAGCACGGTGACCAGGCCGGCGTCATCGTGCAGGTCGCGCCAGCGCAACCCGCACAGCTCGCTCAGGCGCAGGCCGGAGGAATAGAACAGTTCCAGCAGGGCACGGTCGCGCAGGCCCAGCGGCACGTCGGTGGGCACTTCCACCAGGCGCACCGCCTCATCCACGTCCAGCACCTGTGGCAGCCGGCGCGGCGCCTTGGGCGCACGCAGACCGGCACCGGGGCTGGCCGGGATCCGCCCATTCTTCAGCAGCCAGGCGTAGTAGCTGCGGCAGGCCGACAGGCGCCGCTGCAGGCTCTTGGGTGCCAGTCCGCGGCGGTGCTCGGCGGCGACGAATTCACGCAGTTGCGCCGCATCCAGCCGCACCAGGTCGTCCAGGCCCCGCGCCTGCGCCCAGCCGGCCAGCGCATCCAGGTCACGCCGATAGGCGTCCAGGGTGTGCACCGACATCGCCCGCTCCACGCGCAGGTGTTCGAGGAAGGCGTCGATGCCGGTCATGGCCGTCAGTCGGGGAAGCGCTCCAGCGCCACCACCAGCGACTGGCCCATCATGCGCAGGAACAGGGTGCCCATGCCGGGGAAGAAGCGATTGGGATCACGGCTGCCCACGGCCACCAAGGCTACCCCGCTCAGCGGCAGCAGCGCGCTGGACTGCACCTCGTCCTGGCGCGGCCCGTACAGCACCGCGTTCTTCTCCGCCTGCAGGCGCCCGCACAGCGGCTCACCCTCGCGCAGCGCATCGCGGAACGGCTGCATCTCCGCCTCGCCCTCGCCGCGCACCTGCAACCAGTCGGCATCCTCCATCCCGGCCACCGGGCGGAACGAGACGATCCGCACCAGGTCGCCGTTGAAATCCTCCGACAGCGAGGCCGCCATCGCCCGCAGGCTGTCGGCATAGCTGTCCTGGCGCATCAGCGACAGGGTCAGCTGGTGGGTGCGCACTGCCAGCCGCTCGTTGTCCAGGGCATTGGCCGACAGCTCGGCCAGGCGCCGCGACAGCTCGCGGTTCTTGTCGCGCAGCACTTCCAGCTGGTAGCTGGCCAGCGAAGCGGTGCGGCCGTCATCGCGCGGCACCACCAGGCTCAGGGCCAGGTCCGGGAACTGCTTGAGGAAGCCCGGATGCCGGCGCAGCCACGCGGCCACCTCGTGCGCCCCGTGCCGGTCCTGCGCGTTCCTGTCCTCGGTCTCACTCATGCTGCCATTCCCCTTCGAATACGAATGCCGCCGGTCCGGCCATGATGACGTCGGCTCCGTCTCCAGGCCAGTGGATCTGCAACTGGCCGCCGGGCAGCTCGACCCGCACCTGCCGTGCCAGGCGCCCGCGCCGCACCAGCGCGACCACCGCCGCGCAGGCGCCGCTGCCGCAGGCCAGGGTTTCGCCGACGCCGCGCTCGTACACGCGCAGGCGCAGCCGGTCCGGCGCCAGCACCTGGGCGAAGCCGACGTTGCACGACTGCGGGAAGGCCGGGCTGCGCTGCAGGCGCGCGCCGATCCCGGCCACGTCCGCCTGCTCCACATCGGCCACCTCGATCACCGCATGCGGGTTGCCCATCGACACCGCGCCGAACACGATGGCCTGGCCATCCAGCTCCAGCGCATATTCGGGCTGGGCGACGCTGAATCCGGCCAGCGGCACCTGCCGCGGGTCCAGCCGTGGCACCCCCATGGCGATGGCAAAGCGCCCATCGCCCAGGTCCTGGACCTCGTGGCGGCCGGCCGGGCTGTCGATCACGAAGCGCGGCCCGCGCGCGGCGCCGTCGCGCACCAGCCAGGCCGCAACGCAGCGGGCACCGTTGCCGCACTGGCCCGAGGCGCTGCCGTCGGCATTCCAGATCGCATAGGACGCCACCGCCCCGGCGCTTTGCGGCGGCCCGATGGTCAGGATCTGGTCGCAGCCCACGCCGAAATGGCGGTGCGCCAGGCGCGCGGCCAGCGTCGCGTCCGGCGGCGGGCGTCCATCGCGCAGGTCGATGACCACGAAGTCGTTGCCGGCACCCTGCATCTTGCTGAAGCGCAGGGCTTCAGTGGCCGGGGTCGCCATCGCCTTCGTCCGCGTTCGCATCGTCGGTCGGGGCCGGCTCGTCGGCCGGTTCCGGCGTGGCCGGTTCGGCCGCCGCGGGCTTTTCCGGCAGCACCAGCGGACCCTTGTTGCCGCAGGCACTCAACAGCACGGTGGCGATCAGGACGGAGAGGACGGTCTTGGCGTTCATCGGTCGAGTATAGCGATCAGCCGCGCGGTTCCCGCAGGAAGCGCGCCATCGAAACACCCGGCACCGCCGGGGCGAACTCGCCGGCCACGTCGACGAAGCCGCGCATCACCGCGATCTCGCGCGGGCTGCGGTTGAGGGTGTCGCGCAGGTCCGGGTCGGCACCGGCGCGCAGCAGGCGCTGGACCACCGCGCGCAGGCCGTGCAGGGCGGCCAGGTGCAACGGGCCGAACCCGCGCGGATCCTGCACCTCCAGGCTCACGCCTTCTTCCAGCAGCCGCTCCAGGCCGGCCAGCACCACCTTCTCGTCGCAGGGACTGCCCGGCTCGGCGCGCGCGCCCAGCAGCAGCAGCAGCGGGGTGACGCCTCCGGCGGCGGGCATGTCCGGCTCGGCATCGGCCAGCAGCAGGGCATCGAACAGGGCCAGCAGGCGCGCGCGGTCGCGGCTGGTGAAGCCGTACAGCGCCGCGCAGTGCAGCGGCGCCAGGCCCTGGCCATCGCCGGCATCGATGTCGGCACCGGCGGTAAGCAGCAGCGCGGCGATGTCCGGCAGGCCCAGGGCGCAGGCCAGCATCAGCACGGTGACCCCGCCGGGCAGGCGATGGCCCAGGTCGGCACCGGCATCGAGCAGGGCGGTGACCACCCCGGTCTGGCGCATGCTCACCGCCGCCGACAGCGGCGTGGCACCGCTGTGGGCGGCGTGCTGCGGGTTGGCGCCACGCGCCAGCAACAGGTCGACCGCGGCGAGGTGGCCGCCCCCGGCGGCACGCAGCAGGCCGGTGCAGCCCTGGGCATCGACCGCATCGACCCCGAACCCCAGTTCCAGCAGCCGCCGCACCGCGTCAGCATCGCCGGCCATCGCCGCCGCCGCCACGTCGGCCGGGCGCAGGGAACGCCGCGGCAGCGGCCAGCCGCGCCAGTCCAGCCAGTCGGCCAGGTCGCGGCGGCCACTGGCCAGGGCCACGCCAAGGGGGGTCTGGCCATCGGCCGCACGCGCCTCCGGCGAGGCACCCTGGGCGACCAGCCGGCGCAGGGCCGATTCGCGGCCCAGCGCAGCGGCCAGGTGCAGGGCGGTCATGCCATGGCCATCGCGGGCCTCGCGGTCGATCCCGGCCTCCAGCAGCGCTTCGAGCAGGCGCAGCCAGCCCAGGCGCACGGCCAGCGACAGCGGCGGATCACCGCCATTGGCCAGTGGTCCCTCGCCCGCCACCGGGGCGGCGAAGGGATCGGCGCCGTGGTCGAACAGGTCCAGGGCCAGCTGTTCGTTGCCGCGCCCGGCCTGGTCGCGCTGCACGCAGGCGGCCAGGAAGCGGGCCAGTCCGCCGGCACCGGCCGGTGAAGCGCCGCGGGCCAGCAGCAGGCCGATCGCCGCGGCGGCATCGCCACCCTCGTCGAGCAGGGCGCTCAGGGCGGTCTCGCCGGCGACCGTGATCTCCGGATCGGCGCCGTGGTCCAGCAGCCATTCCAGCAGCGCCGGCTGGCCACGCAGCCGCGGATCGTGCAGCAGGCCCGCCAGTTCCACCGGGTCGCACAGGCGCGCCAGCGCGGCCAGGCCTTCCAGGCGACCGGCCTGCAGGCCGTCGCGCAGCAGGGCCAGCGGCGGCCGCTCGTCCACCGCCGGCGCGTCCTCTTCGGCCGCGTCTGCAACCGCGGCCGGCAAGGGATAGGCCGGATCCAGGGCAGCCACGATCGCCCAGCGGCCCTGCCCGGCGGCCACGTCCACCGGCCGCCGGCCTTCTTGGTCGGCCAGCGCCGGATCCACGCCCAGGTCCAGCAGGCGCCGGACCAGGGCCAGCGAGGCCTGTTCGGCGCCGGCGGCCAGCGCCAGCGCATTGCGTCCGCCGGCATCGCGGGCGGCCATGTCGATGCCGGCACCGGCCAGCTGTTCGACCACGCCGCTGCGCAAGGCGCGCGCCGCTTCCAGCCAGGGCGTGCGCCCGGCGCCATCGCGTGCCTGCGGATCGGCGCCGGCAGCCAGCAGCGCCGCGACGATATCCGCGTGCCCGGCCAGTGCAGCCTCGTGCAGGGCGGTGCGTCCTTCGCGGCCGGCAGTGCCGACCCGGGCCTTGAACTTGAGCAGCAACTGCACTCCGGCCGGGTCGTCCTCCTCGGGCGCGGCCGCGGCCAGCAGGGCCGGTTGCCCGCCCTCGGGCTCGGGCCGGGCGCCGCGTTCGAGCAGGAACCGGGCCAGGCGCCAGTTGCCGCTGGCACAGGCCACGCCCAGCGGCGAGAAACCCTCGTGGTTGAGCGCGTCGAGCTCGGCGGCCGCATCGCGCAGCAGCGCCGCCACGCCCGGGTCGGTGCTGCGCGCGGCATGGTGCAGGGGGGTATTGCCCTCGGCGTCGGGGCTGCGCGGATCGGCACCATTGGCCAGCAGGGTCATCA
>JAGOWL010000087.1:2094-10013 GCA_018060215.1 Pseudoxanthomonas sp. | reverse complement strand
CTGGCCTGCTGGGCCTCGCGCCATCCGCCATGTGTCGTGCCAGCGGGCAAGGCGCCGCCAGCTGCGATGTAGTGCCGACTGTTAGTCGGCATGCGCCATTGTGACGGTGGGCAGCCGACTAACAGTCGGCTCTACAACAGTCGGCTCTGCGTGTGGATCGGATTGGCGATTGGCACGTGTTCATCGCATAGCGGCGATCCGCGGTGCGGGCGGCACCAGATGCGCGACCGCACCGCCGCCGGCCGGCAGGTCCAGCACCAGGGTGCGATGGTCGGCGTCGATGCGCTGCTGTTCGCGCCGCAGTCCCTCGCTACCTTCGCCATCGCGCCACAGCGATACGCGGTAGTCGGCGGCCGGCAGGAAATCCAGGTCCAGTTCGATCCGCTGTGCGGTATCGCCGTTGATCGCGCCGATGAACCAGTCGCGGCCACTGCGGCGCGCCACCAGGCGGTGGCCGGCGCCGGGGGCGGCCAGGTCGCGGGTTTCGTCCCAGCGCTCGGGCAGGCGCTGGAGGAAGTCACTGGCCGCCTCATCGGCCTGCCCTGCGCCCGCGTTTGCCGGTGCACCGGCAGCGATCAGCGCGTGTGCCAGTTGCTGCCCCATGCGGGCCGGGCCGGTGGTCGCCGCTGTGGGTGCTGACGCTGCCACCTGGCCACTGCCGAAATCGCCCTCGGCCTCCGCGGCCAGATAGGCGAACACCGCATAGGCGGCCACGTTCTGCGCCAGCGCGGCCGGGTCGATCTTGTCCAGGGTGTCGTCGGCGGTGTGGTGCAGGTCGAAGTAGTCGCTGCCGTCCTGCGCCAGCCAGGCCCAGGTCACGCCCCTGGCGGCCAGCGGGCCGATATCCGGGCCGGGGCCGCCCTGGTCCGGGGCGTAGCCGATGCCCAGCGGCGCCAGCGCCTGGGCGATCTGCGCGGTGGCCGCGCGTGCATGTTCCGGCGCGCCGGTGTTGAAGGCGTAGATGCGGCCGGCACCGAAGTCGCTCTCGGCGGCCAGCTGGTGCCGGGCCGCGTCGCCGGCATGCGCGGCGGCATAGGCCTTGCCGCCATGCAGGCCCTGTTCTTCGTTGGCGTAGGCGACCACGCGGATGCTGCGCGCTGGCCGCTGCGGCAGCTGTCCGATCAGGTGCCCGGCGGCCAGGGTGATGCCGACGCCGGCTGCGTCGTCCACCGCGCCGGTGCCCAGGTCCCAGGAATCGAGGTGGGCGCCGATCAGCACCACGTCCTCCGGCTGGCTGCTGCCGGTGATCTCGCCGATCACGTTTTGCGAGGTGTATTCACCGTCCCAGCCGGCGTCCACGTCCAGCCGCAGCCGTACCGGCCCGCGTGCGAGCAGCCGGGCGAGCTGGTCGGCGTCGGGGATGCTCAGCGCCGCCGACGGCACCGGGGTGAGGCCGGGGTCGAAGCGGGTGATGCCGGTGTGCGGCACGCGGTGGTTGTCGGTGCCGGCCGAGCGCATCAGGAAGCCCTGGGCGCCCCTGGCGATCGCCAGCGACGGGCCCTTCGAGCGCACCGCGCTACCCGGGCCGTAGCCGCTGCCATCGCGCGCGGCGGCCATCTGGTAGTCGACGAAGGCGATCCTGCCGGCGAGCGAGCCTTCCGGCGCCGCTTCCAGCGCGGCCAGGTCGGCAAAGCGCACGACCTCGGCCTCGACCACGCCACCGGGGCTGCCGCCCAGGGCGGTGATCGCCAGCGGCTGCGCGTGCGGACCCAGGACTTCGGCGCGCTCGCCGCGGCGCACCCAGCGCGGGAAGGTCACCGGCTCGGTCCACACCCGGTCAAAGCCCAGTTCCTTGAACTTGGCCTGGGCCCAGGCCACCGCGCGCGCGTCGGCCTCGCTGCCGGGCAGGCGCGGCCCGACTTCGGTGGTCAGCGATTCGGTGACCTTCCAGCCGGTGTCATCGGCCAGGGCGCGCTCACGCAGCTGCGCGGCCTGGGCCAGGGCGGGGTCGGGGATCCGGGTCTGGGCCACGGCGGTAGTGGTGGTGGCGGTGGCAACGAGCAGCCAGGTGCCGGCAAGCAGGCTCAGGCGCATGGGGACTCAGGCCGACGGCGACTTGAGCGAGTCGCGGATCTCGCGCAGCAGCAGCACGTCTTCGGTCGGCGCGGCCGGGGCCGGCTCTTCCTTGCGCGCCAGCCGGTTCATCGCCTTGACCGCGACGAAGATGGCGAAGGCCACGATCAGGAACTGGATGACCGCGTTGAGGAAGGTGCCGATGCCGATGCTCACCGCCGGCACCGCGTTGCCGGCCGCATCGACGCTGGCCGCCTTCAGGGTCCATGCCCAGTCGCTGAAATCCACCCCGCCGATCAGCAGCCCGATCGGCGGCATGATCACGTTGTCCACCAGGGCGGTGACGATCTTGCCGAACGCCGCACCGATGACCACACCCACGGCCAGGTCGATCGCGTTGCCACGCATCGCGAATTCCTTGAACTCGGCCATCATTCCCATCGGTAGCTCCTTGTTTGGGGGTCGGGGGTGCAGTGTAACGGCAGCGACGGTGCCGCCGGCCCGCGGCGCGGCTTCAGGCGTCGATCCGGCCGTGCAGGCGGGCGATGCCTTCCAGGCTGGCTTCGAAGCGGTCGCCCGGCTGCAGCGCCGCCACCCCGGCCGGGGTGCCCATGAACACCAGGTCGCCGGCACGCAGCGCGTACAGCTTCGACAACTCGTGCAGGATCTCCGGCACGTTCCAGATCAGGTCCGACAGCGGCGCGCGCTGGCGCAGTTCGCCGTTGACCTTCAGCTCCAGCAGGCGTGGTTCCAGCGACCCGGCCTGCGCCGCCGGCACCAGTTCGCCGACCGGCGCGGAGTGGTCGAAGCCCTTGGCCGTGTCCCAGGGCAGGCCCTTGGCCTTGGCTGCGGCCTGCAGGTCGCGCCGGGTCAGGTCCAGGCCGACGCTGTAGCCGAACACCAGCGCCTGCGCCTGCTCCGGGGCCAGCACGCCGGGCGGTGCGTCGGCGCCCAGGGCCACCACCAGTTCCACTTCGTGGTGCAGGTCGATGGTGGCGGTCGGGTAGGGGATGCTTTCAGCGCTGCACACCGCATCGGCCGGCTTCATGAAGAACACCGGGCTGCCGCGTTCGGCCGGCGAGGCCGCAACCGCCGCGCCCATCTCGCGGGCATGGTCGGCGAAGTTGCGGCCCACGCAGTAGATGCGGTGGACCGGGAAGCTGCCGCCACCGCGCACCCGCAGACGCGGGCGTGGCAGGGTGGGGATCACATCCGCATCGCGGCTGCCGGAGGGTTCGATCATGCGCCTGTGCCCGTCGTCGGGGGGGGCGAAACAGTCTACGCGCCGGGCGGATCGCGGTGCGGCCGTGGCGGTCGCGCCACTGGCCGGTGCCGGCCCACCACTCAACGCGGCGCCGGCAGCTCCGGGCGTTCGATCACCCGGTATTCGGCATCGACGATGCGGCCGTCCCCGGTGGCGGTCCCCGCCTGCGGGCTGCGGCGCGCCAGCAGGCGCCAGGCCAGGCCAATGACCAGCATCGCGGCGCCGACGAACAGGCCGAAGAACACCAGCAGGGCCAGCAGGGCCAGCCCGACCAGGCTGAACAACACGCGCAGCAGCGGCGAACGCGGCTTGCGGGGTGAGAAGCGGAAGCTGTCGAAACGGAATGCGCGGGCTTGCATCGGTGGGGGCATGCCAGAATGGCCAATGCGTGCAGTATCGGCGCGCACTCCGATGAGGTTGTAATGGGATCGTTAAACGCTGAACCGCTGCTCAGTCTGGAGGCATTGGCCGATGGTGCACTGGCCGAGGCCGGGGCGGTGCTGGGGGGCGATGCGGAGTCGTTGATCCTGTATCGCCAGGGCGGGGAAGTGCGCGCCTGGTTGAACGTGTGCCCGCACGCCGGCCGTCGCCTGGACTGGGCGCCGGGGAAATTCATGCACAGCCGCGAGGGCCTGCTGGTGTGCGCCGTGCATGGCGCCAGCTTCGAGCTGGAAGGGGGGCTGTGCGTGGCCGGCCCGTGCCGTGGCGACGCCTTGCGCCCGGTGGCGGTGGAAGTGCGCGACGGCCAGGTCTGGCTGGCGCCTACCGCCCACCCCAGAACATCAGGTTGACCACCACCACGGTGACCACGGTGTAGACCAGCGACATCGGTCCACCCACGCGCCACAGGTCGCGCGCGGAGTAGTTGGCCGGCCCCACCACCATCGACATCACCGGATTGGACGCGGTCATCAGGTTGTTGGAGGCCGACAGCGCGGTGATCAGCGCGAACGCGGTGGGGTCGCCGCCCACCGCCAGTGCCAGGTTGATCGCGATGGGCACCATCACGATGGTCGCGCCGACGTGGCTGATGACCAGCGAGAACCCGGTGGTCAGCAACGCCACCAGCAGCTGCACCACCCACGGCGGGGTGCCCTCGGGCAGCCGCTCCAGGGTGTTGCCGGCCACCCACGCCGCCGCACCGCTGCTGTCCATGGCCCAGCCCAGCGGGATCAGGCAGGCCATCAGGAACACCGTCTTCCAGCTGATCGCCGCGTAGGCCTCGTCCATCTTCAGCACCCCGGCCAGCAGCATGCCGGCCACGCCGGTCATCAGGGTCAGGGCCACCGGCAGCTTGCCGGTCAGGGCGATCAGGATGGTGACGGCGAAGATCACCATGGCGATCTTGAACTTGTGCGGGCGCTGCTCGGCCTTGGGATAGTCGGTGACCACGGCGAAGTCGCGGCTTTGCGCGGCATTGGCCAGGTCCTGCCACATGCTGTGGAACACCAGCATGTCGCCGGCATGCAGCGGCAGGCTGCGCACGTCCTCGCGGATCACCTGCTTGTCGCGGTTGATCGCCAGCAGGCTGATGCCCAGTTGCTGGCGCAGGCGCAGTTCGCTGGCGCTCTTGCCGATCAGGCGCGAGGTCGGCGGCACCACCGCCTCGGAGATGCCGGCGCGCGCCGGATTGAACAGGTCGCCCAGGTGGCGCAGGCGCGAGGACATGCGCAGGAACTGGTTCTGGGCGAAGTCGGCCACCTGCTGGCGCGGGCCCATCACCCCGAGCACGCTGCCGACCCAGATCCGCATGTCCGCCGGTGGCGACAGCCGGGTGTCGTTGCCGGCCTTGAGCGCCAGCAGCAACGGCGCATCGTGCAGCGATTCGGCGTCGGCCACGGTCATGCCCACCAGCGGGCTTTCGGCGCTGACGGTCAGCTCGAACACGTCGCCCTCGATCCCATAGCTGCGGGCGAAGTAGCTCTCGGTGCTGGCCGGGGCGGTGGACTCGCCCTCATCCTCCAGCTCGGCCAGCTTGCGGTTGCCGTAGAAGTGGAAGTAAAGCAGGCAGGCCGCCAGCAGCACCACGCCCACCGGCGCGGGGGCGAACATCGGCAGCTGTTCCAGGGTGGCCATGCCCGAGGGCAGGTTGTTGTTGGCCGACACCAGCAGGTCGTTGAGCAGGATCAGCGGCGAGTTGCCGACCATGGTCAGCGCCGCGCCCATCACGATCGCCGCGGCCAGCGGCAGCAGCAGGCGCGACATCGACAGGCCGCTGCGCGCGGACAGGCGCGCGGCCACCGGCAGGTACAGCGACATCACCGACGGGTTCTGCATGAACGACGAGTTGAGGCCGGCCACCAGGCTGGTCATCGCCAGCAGTCGCCGGTCCTTGCCGTGGCCGCGCCGCAGCAGCCAGGCGGCCAGGCGGTTGAGCGCGCCGGTGCGGTCCAGGCCGGCGCCCAGCACCATGGTGGCCATGATGCTCATCACCGCGTTGCCGGAGAAACCGCTGAAGATCTCCTCCGGCGCCACCAGTCCGCTGATGCCCAGCACCACCAGCACCACCAGCGCGACCAGGTCGGCGCGGATGCGCTCGAACACGAACATGGCCATGGTGAACCCGACCAGCGCCAGCACCAGGCGCATGTCGTTGGTCAGGGTCAGGCCGGGGTCCATTGCGCGCCGGGGTCCTTATGGCGGGGTGGCGGTGGCGCGGCGCGCGCCGGCGACGGGGGGTGCCGAAGCGGGGGCGTGGGCGGCGGCGCTCATGCGACGGAAGTGTAGCCCTCTCCCGCCGGCTTGTGCCCCGTGCCGGCGTGGTCGTCGTCGCTGCGGTCGTAGAGCAGGTCCCAGACCCCGTGGCCCAGCTTCAGTCCACGGCGCTCGAAATGGGTCTGCGGCCGCCACGGCGGGCGCTCCACCTGGCCGCGGGGCCCGGCGCGATTGGCCAGCCCCGGGGTCGCATCGAGCACGTCCCACATGTGCTGGGCGTAGGGCTCCCAGTCGGTGGCCAGGTGCAGGCGCCCGCCCGGGCGCAGCTTGCGCACCAGCAGCGCGGCCAGCTCCGGCTGCACCAGCCGGCGCTTGTTGTGGCGCTTCTTGTGCCAGGGGTCGGGGAAGTAGATGCGGATCTCGTCCAGCGCGCCATCGGCGATTTCATGCCGCAGCACCTCGACCGCGTCGTGGTGGTAGAGGCGGACGTGGTCGCTGCCGTCTTCGGCCAGGGCATTGAGCAGCCGGCCCACGCCCGGGGCGTGGACTTCCAGCCCGATGTAGTCGCGCGCCGGGTCCTGGCGGGCGGCAAAACGCAGCGCCTCGCCGTTGCCGAAGCCGATCTCCAGCACCTTCGGCGCGCTGCGGCCGAATACCGCGTCCAGGTCACGTGGAGTGCCGGCGTAGTCCAGGCCGAAGCGCGGCCAGGCCTCGTCGAAGGCGCGCTGCTGGGCCGGGGTGAAGCGGCCCTGGCGCAGCACGAAGCTGCGGATCTCGCGGCGGCCTTCGCTGGCGGTGTAGGGCTTGGGCGGGGCCTTGGCGCCGTCGCTCTCGAACGGGTTGGTCATCGTCGGATCAGCTGATCAACCCATCCACCGGCGAGGACGCACTGGCGTAGCGCTTGCGCGGGATGCGTCCGGCCAGGAACGCTTCGCGCCCGGCTTCCACCGCCTTGCGCATCGCGCTGGCCATCAGCACCGGATCCTTCGCGCCGGCAATGGCGGTGTTCATCAGCACCCCGTCGCAGCCCAGCTCCATGGCGATGGCCGCGTCCGAGGCGGTGCCCACGCCGGCATCGACAATAATCGGCACCTTGGCGTTCTCGATGATTTCCAGCAGGGTGTAGCGGTTCTGGATGCCCAGGCCCGAACCAATCGGCGCGGCCAGCGGCATCACCGCGCAGCAGCCGATCTGCTCGAGCTGGCGGGCCAGGATCGGGTCGTCGCTGGTGTAGACCATGACGTCGAAATTGTCGGCCACCAGCAGTTCGGCGGCCTTGAGCGTCTGCACCACATCCGGGTACAGGGTGCGCTGGTCACCCAGCACTTCCAGCTTGACCAGGTTGTGGCCGTCGAGCAGTTCGCGCGCCAGCCTGCAGGTGCGCACCGCGTCGTCGGCGGTGTAGCAGCCGGCGGTATTGGGCAGGATGGTGTAGCGCTGTGGCGGCAGCACATCCAGCAGGTTGGGCTCGCCGGGGTTCTGGCCAATGTTCGTCCGGCGGATGGCGACGGTGACGATTTCCGCGCCGGCGGCCTCGGTGGCGCGGCGGGTTTGGTCCAGGTCCTTGAACTTGCCGGTGCCGGTGAGCAGGCGGGAACGGAAAGTCCGGCCGGCGATGACCAGCGGGTCGTGCGGGGGAGTGTCGTTCATCGGGCAATTATGGCCTGTCGGGGAGGCCGTGAGCAGCCCGGCTTGCCGGCGCTGCGCAAGGTCGGCGGCCTGGCGGTGACGGTGGGGCCGGCGGGTACAGGCGATGACCGGCTCAGCCGCCGCCCAGCGCGTGCACGATTTCGACCCGGTCGCCATCGGCCAGCCGCTGGCTGGCGTGCTGCCCGCGCGGCACGATCATGCCGTTGACTTCCACCGCCACCCGGCGCCCGGCCAGACCTTCGGCCTCCAGCAGGCTGGCCAGGGTGGTTGCCGCCGCGAACCGGCGCGGCTCTCCGTTGAGGACGATTTCCATGTCCCCATTGTCGCACCGGTGGCG
>JAGOWL010000087.1:0-1994 GCA_018060215.1 Pseudoxanthomonas sp. | reverse complement strand
TGTGTGTCGCCGTCCGTTCCCAGGCCACCAGGAGACTCCATGTCCACGCTTCTTCCGCTCCGCTCCACCCTCGCCGTCGCCCTGGCGATGGCGGCCCTGCCGGCGATGGCCGGCCAGTTCGGCAATACCGTGGTCTTCGGCGACAGCCTCAGCGACTCGGGCCACTTCCAGATCATGCTGCCGCCTGAAGTGCGTCCGGCCACGGGCCGCTTCACCACCAACCCGGCCTGGGTCTGGGCCGAGTACGTGGCCAACCACTACGGCGGTGACGGCCGCACCGACAACCAGGGCGGCGACAACTACGCCCAGGGCGGCTCGCGGGTGACGGTACAGAACGGTGC
Organism: Pseudoxanthomonas sp.; assembly: GCA_018060215.1. GTDB lineage: Bacteria > Pseudomonadota > Gammaproteobacteria > Xanthomonadales > Xanthomonadaceae > Pseudoxanthomonas. The sequence continues at coordinate 1,653 of JAGOWL010000087.1, read as the reverse complement.
CGCCGAATCCACCGTCTCGCAGATGCAGCGCTACCTGGGCAGCGCCGGCGGCAAGGCAGATCCGCGCACCCTGTACACGGTGTGGACCGGCGCCAACGACATCTTCGCCATCGCCGGGGCCGGCGCGCCGGCGCAGCAGACCATCGCCACCGCCGTCGGCGGCGTGGTCCAGATCGTCGGCAGCCTGGATGCGGCCGGCGCGCGCTACATCCTGGTGCCCAACCTGCCGGACATGGGCCTGACCCCGAATGCGATCGCCGCCGGCCCGGCCGGGCAGGCGGCCTTGACCCAACTGGCGGCGACCTACAACACCAGCATGTACGGCGCCCTGGCCCAGGCCGGGCTGCGGGTGATCCCGCTGGACACCTTCAGCATGCTGCGCGAAGTGATCGCCAGCCCGGCCACCTACGGCCTGCGCAACGTCACCCAGACCGCCTGCCTGCCACCGAGTGGCAGCTCGCTGACCTGCAACCCGACCTCGCTGGTGGCCCCGGACGCGGCCAGCACCTACCTGTTCGCCGATGGCGTGCACCCCAGCGCCGCCGGCCACGCGATCCTGGCCGACTACGCCCTCTCGGTGCTGGAGGGGCCGATGCTGGTCGGGGTGTTGCCGCATTCGGCCAAAGCGACCGGCCGCGGCCGTGCCGAGCAGGTCGCCTCGCACCTGGCCGGCGTGCCTGACCCGGCCGGCTGGCGCTGGTGGGGCGGCCTGCGGGCCGACGTCCAGGACCATGACGGCCTGTACGACGGAATCGCCCCGGCCGGCCTGTTCGGCGTGGACTGGTCCAACGGGGATGGCCTGGTGGCCGGTGGTTTTGCCGGCTACGGGCGCCTGCGCGCCGATTTCGGCGGCGATCGCGGCGATTTCCGCCAGGCCGACGCCAGCATCGGCGCCTTCCTGGGCTGGCGCGGCGGGCAGGGCTGGATCAACGGCCAGCTCAGCTACGCCGCCCTGGACCATGACGTCACCCGCAAGGTGCACATGGGCCCGGCCACGCGCCGCCACGCCGGCTCGGCCGATGGCAGCAACCTCGCGCTGGGCGTGAACGGCGGCTGGGAGTTCGGCGACGGGGCCTTCAGGCATGGCCCGGTGGCCGGCCTGCTGTGGCAGTCGATCGACGTGGACGGCTACAGCGAAGACAATCTGTCGTCCTCGGCGCTGGCCTATCCGGACCAGAGCCTGGACTCGCTGGTGGGCAGCGTCGGCTGGCAGGCGCGCTTCGAGGCCGGCAGCTGGCAGCCCTACCTGCGGGCGACCTGGGACCACGAGTTCGAAGACGCGCCGGACGAGGTGTTCGCCCGCCTGCAGACCCTGCCCGGGCAGGAGTTCGCGGTGCCGGCGCATGCCTTCGACGACGCCTACGGCACCGTGGCGGTGGGCGCGCGCATGCAATGGGGCGGGGTGCAGGCCGAGATCGGCGCACGCACCAGCGTCGGCCAGAGTGGCGGCAGCGACAGCGGCGTGTTCCTGAGCCTGGGCGGCAGTTTCTGAAGCCTGGCCACGCGCCGATGGCCGCCCTGGCACCGGCGCGCGGCATTGCGCCGGGACGGCGCAGGCGCATAGACTTCCGGTCCCGTGCGGGTGTAGCTCAATGGTAGAGCTGTAGCTTCCCAAGCTACTGACGAGGGTTCGATTCCCTTCACCCGCTCCAC
>JAGOWL010000086.1 GCA_018060215.1 Pseudoxanthomonas sp. | reverse complement strand
CGCGGTCGCCCAGGGCCAGCAGCAGGTATTCCAGGTGCGCCAGCGACGGGGTCTGGGCCAGCGTCTGGCGCAGGAACGCCAGCGCGTGGTCGGGAGGATCGCCCTCGCCGGTGGTGCTGGCCAGGAAAAGTGCGCGCTGGCTGCGGCCGAGCAGTGTCGCGTCCACCTGGTCCAGCGGCAGCACCCGCACCGGCACGCCGGCGTCGACCAGCATCCGCGCACTGCGCTCGGCCAGCAGCTGGGCGAAGCCGGTCTGGCTGGCCCAGGCCACCAGCAGCGGCGGGGTGTCGCCTGCAGCCGCGGCCACGGCCACGGCCATGGACCGGTCGGCCGCGGAACGATCGTCGGCCGGCTTGCGCAGGTACAGCGCGCACAGCCACAGCCAGGCCAGCAGCACGCCGCCGGCCCACCACCAGCGCCGGGCCGGCGGCGCCGCCAGCCACCATGGGTCCTGGTGCAGCGGCAGCAGCAGGCAGGCGCATGCGACCAGCAGCGCAGCCACGGCGAGGTTGCCCAGCCACGACCACGCCGCCGGCGCGGTGGATGGGGCGTGGCTGCCTGGACCGCTCATGCGGCCAGGTACGCCTGGAAGGCGTCGGTCATGGTTTCGTGCAAGGCAGGGCCGCGGGCCGGGTCGGGGGCGCGTACCACGAAGCGGGCGGCCAGGCCGTGGGCGCGGGCAAAATCCAGGCCGGCCTGTGCGCCCATCACCGTCAATGCCGTGGCCCAGGCATCGGCATGCATGGCGTCGGCGGCGACCACGGTCACCGCGGCGGCGGCGTCGGCCACTGGCCGGCCGCTGCGCGGATCCAGGGTGTGCGCATAGCGTTGGCCGTCCTGCTCGAAGCGGTGCCAGCGGTCGCCGGAGGTGGCCACGGCTGCGTCTTCCAGTTGCAGCACGCGCGCGGGAAGTTCCTGTTCGCCGGCGCCTTCGTCGGCGGCCGATTCCACCAGCACCCGCCAGGGCTGGCCGTCGGGCTTGCGGCCATAGCCGCGGACCTCGCCGCCCACCTCGACCAGGGCGGCGGCGATGCCGTGCGCGCGCAGGTGCGCGGCAGCCAGGTCGGCGCCATGGCCCTTGGCGATGGCCGACAGGTCCAGTTGCAGTCCGCCAGGCTGCAGCAGTTCGCGGCCGCCGGCGCGGCGCTGCAGGCGCTGCCAGCCGCACTGCGCCCGCGCGCGCTCGATGTCTTCGCCGGACGGGACCCGTCGCGGGGTGCCGGCGCTGCCGAAGCCCCACAGGTCCACCAGCGGGCCCAGGGTCGGATCGAAGGCGCCGTCGCTGGCGCGGGCCACCTCGATGGCGCAGTCGAGCACCTGCGCGAAGCCCTCCGGGATGGCCTGCCAGCTGCCCGCCGCGGCGCGCCGGTAGCGGCTGATGTCCGACTGCGCCTCCCAGGTGCTCATCTGCGCCACCACCTGGTCCAGCTGCTGCTGGATGCCGGCGTGCAGTGCATGCAGGTCGGCGCCGGGGCGCGCGTACAGGCGCACGCTCCAGCGCGTTCCCATGCTCTCCCCGCCGAGGCTGGCGAGGCTCCCGGTGGTCGCCTGTTCCATCGCGTGCGTGCTGCGGTTGCTTACTGCGGCAGCACTTCCAGGGTCGCCACGTAGCTCAGCCGGCGCTGGCTGGCCTGCGGCACGCTGGTCTTGCCGTCCTGGGTGGAGGCCTCCAGCCAGTACATGCCCGCTTCGGGCCAGGTGACGCTGAACTGGCCGTTCGCGTCGGTGACCACCTGGATCTGGTCCTGCGCGTTGCGGTAGCGGGTTGCGCCACGGACGATCTCCACCTCCAGGCCGGCGGCGGGGGCACCGTCGACGGTCAGCTTGAAGGTGGCCGGCTCACCGGCGAACAGGTCGTTGGGATGGGTCACCGGCACCAGCTCCAGACCCTTGCCGGTGTTGGCCGGGGTGCCCGGCGCGCCGCGGGTGACGAAGGTTTCCACCCGGCCGATGCCCTCGGTGACCTGCAGGTTCTGCGCGTTGGCGGGGATTTTCGTGGCCAGATCCTCGGGGCTGGCATTGCGCAGGAAGCCGCCGCGCGGACCCCCGGGGCCACCGGGGCCCGCCGGGCCAGCGCCGGCCGGTGCCTTGGCGGCGGCGGCCAGGCTTTCGGGCGTGTCCCAGCGCGCGGAAATGCCGGAATTGAGGTTGGCGATCCGGTAGGTGCCTTCCTGTGCCAGCTGCACGTCGAACACGCTGCGGTACTTGCCGGTGGCCGGGTTCTGCGGCTTCAGCACGCTGCCATCGGGCGCGGTGATGGCGATGTTGTCCAGCCGCATCGGGACGTGGTCGGGGTAGTAGAGCTGGTTGGACACGGCCGCATCGACGGTGATCCACGGATCGTTGCCGGCGACCACGGTGGCCGAGGGCAGCAGCCACTGCTTGTGGGCCAGGGCGGTGAACGGCGCGGCGGCGGCGATGGCCAGGGCCAGCGAGAGGGATGTGCTCAGGGTGCGCTTCATGGGGACTCCCGGATCGGGTTGGATGGGGACAGGGGGTGGGGAGGGGGATCGCTCAGGGCTTGACCGCCAGGGTGACGGCGCCCAGTTCGCTGCTGCCCTGGGCCTTGCCCGACTGGGGTGCCTTGGCTGGCCAGCTGAAGGGAATCTTCACCAGTTCGCGGCCACCGACTTCGCGTACCGCTTCCACCACCAGGGTGTACTGGCCCGGCGCCAGGTCCTTGAGCTGCGGCTGCGCGTCGGTGAAAGAGAGCCGATGCTTGCCGGCCGGCCGGGTCGGCCCGGTCACGCCGTCCACCGGCACCTGCAGGCTGCGCCCGGACTTGCGCCACCACTGACGCAGGTCCGGCAGCCACTTGGTGCCGTGGCCTTCGGCGGTGTCCTTGGCCTGGTACCAGACGGCCAGGTTGGCGGCCACCTTCTGGTCGGCGCCCTCCAGCCAGATGGCGACGTAGGGGCGGTGGTATTCGGCGACGTTGAGCTTGGGGATCTCGACACCGACTTCCAGTTCGGCCGCGTAGGCCGGCAGGGTCAGCAGGCCGGTGACGGCGAACAGCAGTTTGACGCGCATGCAACGCACCTCGTGGATGGAATAGGGGTCAATGGATGAAGACCAGGGCGACCAGCACCGGTATCACCAGGCCCAGGCCGACCAGCGGCCAGGTCATGCGCCGCTGGCGCGCGTGCAGGTACAGCAGGAACAGGCCGGTGATGCAGAACACCAGGGTGGCGATGGCGAACACGTCGATGAACCAGCCCCAGGCCGGCCCGGCGTTGCGTCCCTTGTGCAGGTCGTTGAGGTAGGAGACCGTGCCGCGCGCGGTGCGCTCGAACTCCACCGCGCCGGTTTCCCGGTCGATGCTCAGCCAGGCGTCGGCGCCGGGCGAAGGCATCGACACGTAGGCTTCCTCCGGCGACCACTCGGCCGGGCGCGCGCCCAGCGGGTGCGACAGTTCGCCGCCCAGCCACCGCGCCACCTCCCCAGGCAACGGCGCCTGGCCCTGCTCCGGCGCCTCGACCAGTTGCGCCAGCAGCGCCGGCGGAAGCGTGGTGCTGCGGTTGTCCACCTGCGGCGTACCCTCGATCTTCGCCGCGTGGTTGAGGGTGATCCCGGTCACGGTGAACAACAGCATCCCGAACAGGCACAACGCCGAACTGATCCAGTGCCACTGGTGCAACTGGCGCAGCCAGAAGCCGCGGCGTTGCTGGGCCGAAACCGGGTCGTGGGGAGCGGGACGTGGGCTCACGGAGCAGGGACGGGAAGCAGGGAGTGCTGCAGTATAGGCGATCAATGAGAACTGTTCTCATTGATCGCCTGCGCCGGCCGCGCGCTGCTGTTCAGAAGTCGACGTTGACCGACAGCCACAGGCGCCTGCCCTCCTGGATCGTGCCGACGGTACCGGCGCCGATCTGGGCGTAGTGCGAGCCCCAGGCGGTGGCGCCGGTGTGGGTGGTGTAGTGACTGCCTTCCAGGAAGTCCTTGTCCAGCAGGTTGTACACGGTGGCGTTGAAGGTCAGGTGGTCCGAGGCGCGGTAGGAGCCACCCAGGTGGAACTGGTGGTAGGCCTTGAGCGGGCCCAGTCCGTTCACGATCGCCTGGTTGGCGGCGCTGAGGTTGTCGAACAGGTTGGTGAAGCGGTCGCGGTCGCCGTAGTACTCGCCGCGCAGGAAGAAGTTGAAGCGCTCGCTGGGTTCCCAGTCCAGCTTGGCATTGGCGATGTGCCGGGCCTGGTTGGTGACCGGGGCGCCGGCATCAATGCCACTCTTCTGTTCGGTATCGGTCCAGGTGTAGTTGCCGCTCACGCTCCAGCTGTCGTGGAACTGCCAGCGTGCGGCCAGTTCGGCGCCACGCGACTGGGCCCGGTCGATGTTGATGCTCTGGGCGAAGCTGTCCTGGGTGAAGCCGTTGCCCAGGTCCATGCAGCCGGGCAGGCCCGGACGGGTGGCCGACCAGCAGTTGGGGATCGGCGTGCCACCGCTGATCATGTCGTCGTAGTCGGTGCGGAACACGGTGAGGTTGGCGTTGAAGCCGGCCAGGTTGTCGAAGTAGACGCCGATTTCGGCGTTGGTGCTGGTTTCCGGCTTCAGGTCCGGGCTGCCGATGGTGATGATGGTGCCCTGGCCGCTGGCGCCGTTGATGCCATCGTGCAGCTGGTTGACGGTGGGGACCCGGTAGCCTTCGCTGACGCCGCCCTTGACGGTCCAGTTGCCGGAGGCGTTCCACACGAGGTAGGCGCGCGGGCTGAAGTGCCCGCCGAAGGCCTCGTGGTCCTCGTAGCGTCCACCGAAGGTCAGGCCCAGGTTCTCGCGCAGGCGCCACTCGTCTTCGGCGAACAGCGACCAGGACTTCTTGCTGAATTCTTCGGTGGCCAGGCCATCGACCACCTCGGCATCCAGCCACTGGGCACCCACGCTGAAGGTATGGGCCTGGGCGAGCGGCATGACCAGTCGGGTGTCGAACACCAGGTCGGTCGATTCCAGGGTGCGGGGGGCGCCACCGACGATGCCCGGGAACCCGGTCCAGGCGGTGCCGATCCGGCCCGGCACGGTGCGGCCGACGGTCTCGGTGGCCTTGTGGGTCAGGCTGCTGTCGAGCACGGCCTGGCCCAGTCGGGCGCGGTGGGCCAGGACCACCTGGTCGCGGTTGAAGCGCAGCTCCTGCGCGTAGCCGGCGGCCTGCACGCTGGGGCTGGTGCAGCCGGCCACGGCGTTGCCGGACCAGCCATCCAGGGTGCCCAGCTGGCAGTCATCGTTGTTGTAGGTCTGGCGGCCGCGCTCCAGGTCCAGCGACAGCTCATGGTCCTGGTGCGGGGTAAAGGTCAGACGCGTGCCCAGGTTGTAGTTGCGGCCTTCGGTGGCCGCCGCACCGCGCCGGCTCACGTTCGAGCCGTCGGCGAACTCCAGCTCCGACGGACCACGGTCGAACCAGCTGCCACGCACGGCCAGTCCCAGCAGGTCGCGGGCCAGTGGGCCGTTGGCGTACACGTTCATGCCGCGGGTGTGGCCGTAGTCACCGTGTTCCTGCAGGGTGTGGTTGATGCCGACCGAGGCGCCCCAGGTCTGTGCCACCTTGCGGGTGATGATGTTGACCACGCCGCCCATGGCGTCGGAGCCGTACAGGGTGGACATCGGCCCGCGGATCACCTCGATGCGTTCGATCGCCGACATCGGCGGCATGAAGCTGTTGGAGGTTTCGCCGAAGCCGTTGGGGGTGATGTCGCCGGAGTTGTTCTGGCGGCGCCCGTCGATCAGCACCAGGGTGTAGGCGCTGGGCATGCCGCGGATGCTGATGTTCAGGCCGCCGGTCTTGCCGGTGCCCTGGTTGATGTCGATGCCCTCGACATCGGCCAGCGCCTGGGCCAGGTTGCTGTAGCGCCGCTGCCGCAGGTCGGCCTGGGAGATGACGCTGATGCTGGCCGGCGCATCGACCAGCTTCTGCTCGTAGCCGGCGGCGGTGACGACCACGGCATCCAGGTCGACCGCTTCGGTGGCGGCGGCGACCGAGGCTTCCGCCAGCACCGGCGGGGCGGCCAGGATGGCGCACAGGGCGGTGGCCAGGATTGCGGGACGTGGATGGCGGGGGCGGGGGAAGGCGGACATGGGAACCCGGGGCAGAGGGTCCCGGGGGTCGGGACCGTGGGCCCGGATGTTAAATGGGAATGATTCGCGGATGCAAACGATTTGCACAATCGTCGCGCGCGCAGGCCGCGATCAGACCTCGGCCCATTGCCGCAGCAGGTTGTGGTAGGTGCCAGTCAGCTGCAGCAGCGCGCCGTCGTCGGCGTTGCCGGCGCGCAGCACGGCCAGCGCGGCGTCCATTTCGTACAGCAGGCTGCGCCGGCCGTCGTCGCGGACCATGCTCTGCACCCAGAAGAACGACGCCAGGCGCGCACCGCGCGTAACCGGCGCGACCCGGTGCAGGCTGCTGGACGGGTAGACGATGGCGTCGCCGGCCGGCAGCTTGACCTCGTGCTCGCCGTAGGTGTCGGCGACCACCAGTTCGCCACCGTCGTACTCGTGTGGATCGGACAGGAACACGGTGCACGACACATCCGAACGCAGCTGCTCGCCCTGGGCCAGGTTCATCACCGCGCCGTCCACGTGGAAGCCGTAGCTGCCGCCACCGGTGTAGCGGTTGAAGCGCGGCGGCAGGTACTTCAGCGGCAGCGCCGCGCTGAAGAACACCGGGTTGTTCGCCAGCGCCAGCAGGAGGATTTCACCCAGCTCGCGCTTGAGTGGCGAGGCATCGGGCAATTGCAGGTTGCGCTTGACCTGGGCGCCGACCGCGCCGACCGTCTCGCGGCCGTCGGTCCAGTCGGCCGCCTCGAGTTTGCGGCGCATGCCGGCGATCTGGTCGCGATCGAGCACGTTGGGGATGTGCAGCAGCATGGGGGTGTCCTCAGGGGGCCAGGTGGGCGACCAGTGCGCGGATCTGCGGATGCGTCGAGGCCGCCAGCTCGGGCACGATGTGGGCCATGAACGCGGGGCTGCCCTGCGCCAGCGCCTGGCGCAGCAGGTCGGCGGCCTGTTCGACCTGGCCGTGCTGCAGCAGGATCGAGGCGTAGTTGGCCTGGCCGCGGAAATCGCCGGATTCGGCCGAACGCCGGTACCAGGCCAGTGCGGCCTGCGGGTCGCGGCCTGTTTCCAGACCCTCCTCCAGGTGCCGGGCCAGCAGGTTCATCGACTTGGCATGGCCCAGGTGGGCCGCGCGGCGGTACAGGGCCAGGGCGGCGGCCACGTCGCGTGACACGCCGCGGCCGGTGGCCAGCAGGTTGGCCAGGTTGTACATGCCCCAGTCCAGCCCGGCTTCGGCCGCACGCCGGTACCAGGCTGCCGCCAGGCCGCAGTCGACCGGCGTGCCCTGGCCCAGTTCGTGGCAGCGGCCGGCCATGTTCATCGCCGCCGCGCTGCCGTTGCTGGCGGCCACCGCGTACCACATCAGCGCAGTGTGCGGATCGGCGGGCGTGCCCTTGCCGTCCATGTGCATCTGCGCCAGCGCCAGTTGCGCCGGCACCTGTCCGGCCTGGGCGGCCTGGCGCACCGCATCGAACGCCGCCTGCGGCGACCGCTGCAGCCATGCGGCCAGCGCGTCGGCGTCGAGCTGGGCGTCGAGGGGCGCGTCGGGTTCGGGCCTGGCGTGTGGCATGGCGGGGTCGGAAGAGGGCGGATCAGAAACTGACGTTGAAGGCCAGCGTGGCCGAACGGCCCGGGGCGATGCCGGCGTAGTGCGACGCGTAGGCCTTGTTGAAGTACAGCTTGTCGGTCAGGTTCTGGATGTTCAGCTGCAGGCTGTAGCGCTCGCCGAACGCATAGCTGGCCATCGCATCCCAGCGGGTATGACGGTCGATCCAGCGGTCGTTGGCGACGTTGGCGTACTGCTTGTCCACGTAGTTCGCGCCGCCACCGAGGGTCAGGCCGAACGGGAACGCATAGGTCGTCCACAGGTTGGCGCTGTGCCTGGCGTTGTTCGGGAACTGGTTGCCGTTGTACGGCGAGGGCACGTAGATGCCACTGGGGCAGGTCCGCCCGGGCACGGCACAGACGTAGCCATTGTCCTCGACGATCGCATCCAGGTAGGTGTATCCCCCGTAGACGCTCCAGCCCTCGGCGAGCTGGCCGGTGAAACCGACTTCCACGCCGTCCACCTTCTTCTCGCCGGCATTCCGGGTGGTGCCGTTGTCGATGATGATGCGTGCATTGTCCATCACCGTATGGAACGCGGCGGCGGTCAGGTTCAGCCGGTTGTCCAGCAGGTTCCACTTCACGCCCAGTTCGAGGTTGGCGGTGTCCTGCGGCTCCAGGTCCTTGATCGCCGCGCTGATGCCGTCGGCGCCGTCGCCACCGTCCATGCCCGGCGGCGTGGACGAGGTGCCGTAGCTCAGGTAGACGCTGCCATTGGCGGTCGGCTTGAACACCACGCCGGCCTGGTAGTTGACGAAGTCGGTCCTGTTGCGCAACACCACCGTCGCGGCGGTGGCCGACGGGGTGACCTGCTCGGTTTCGTAGTCGTCATGGCGCAGGCCCAGGTTGAGCAGCCACTTCGGGGTCAGTTGCAGGGTGTCGAAGAAATACACCGACGTGGTCCGGGTCTGCTGGCGGACGTCCAGCGCCGGATTGCTGCGCGTGACGGTGTGCAGCGAGAGCCACGGATCGTTCGGGTTGGGGTCGGTGAACGAAGTGCAGTTGTACTTCGACGGCGCACCGACCAGGGTGGGCAGGCAGGCGGCGGTGCCGCTGAAGCCGACCGCCGGGGAAACCACGTAGCTGCCGCGGCGGGTCTTTTCGTCGCTGTATTCGATGCCGGCGCTGTAGCTGTGTTGCATGGTGCCGGTGGCGAAGGTGCCAGCCAGGCTCAACTGGTTGGCCAGGGTCCTGGTTTGCGCATCGCGGCTGTTGACGCGCCGCCAAAGGGTGCCGTGGGTCAGCGGGTTGTTCTTGCTGTCGTCCGGCTGGGTCCAGAAGTAGTCGTTGCGGGTGTCGGCGAAGCGCAGCACGTTGCGCAGCTTGTGGGCGCCGAAGGCATAGCTGGCATCGGCGCTGCTGATGTCGGCCTTGGTCTTCTGGAAATCGCGGTCCTTCAGTCCGTAGTAGTTGTTGCGGTCCGGCACCAGCGGCGCGCCGGTGGCCGAGCCGGTGATGGAGCCGGTGCTGCCATACGGGAAGCCGCCGGCGTCGGGCAGGTCGTCGGTTGCCATGTGGTAATGGCCCAGCACGAACTGGAGGTCGCCGTTGAGGCCGAAGCCGATCGATGGCGCGAAGCCCCAGCGGCTGACATTGGCCACATCGCGGCCGGCGATGTCCGCATCGTGGGTCATCAGGTTCAGGCGTGCGGCGATGCCGTCTCCGATCACCGCGTTGGCATCCACCGTGGTGCGCACGTAGTTGTCGGTGCCCAGGCCGAGGCTGACCCGGGTTTGGTCCTTCAGTTTCGGGGTCTTGCTGACCAGGTTGATGCTGCCGCCGCCGGAATCGCGGCCGCCGTAGGCCGAACTCGGGCCCTTGACCACTTCCACCTGCTCCAGGTTGAACACCTCGCGGGTCTGCATGCCGACATCGCGCATGCCGTCGACAAAGGTGTTGCTCTGGCCGTCGAAGCCGCGGATGAAGGGGCGGTCACCGGTGGGGTTGCCGCCTTCGCCGGCGCCGAAGGTGATGCCCGGAACCATGCGCAGGGCGTCCTGCAGGCTGGTGGCGCCGGTTTCCTGCAGCAGTTGTCCGGTCACGATCGATACGGTCTTGGGCGTGTCCAGCAGTTCGGCGGTGAACTTGGGCGAGGACGGATTGAACCAGCTGCCGCGCACCTGCACCGAATCCAGCTCGGTGGCCGCCGGTTGCGGCGCTGAGGCAGCGGCAGGGCCGGCTTCGTCGGCGCGCGCGGCCCAGGGGGCCAGGCCGGCGGCCAGGGTGGCCGTGGCGGTAGCCAGCACGGTCGCGTGCGGGGGGTGCTTGCGGCTGCGGATGTGGCTGGAGGGCGTGCGCAGGCGGGGCAGGGGGGAGTTCATGGAAGGTGTTCCGTTGAGGTGCGGGCAGGGCGAGTCGGACAGGGGCGGGCACGGCGTGCGG
>JAGOWL010000013.1 GCA_018060215.1 Pseudoxanthomonas sp. | reverse complement strand
CACCTGCTGGATCGGCGCCTGGTGGTCCTTGGGGTTGACGCAGTCGGTGGCACCGAACTGGCGGGCCAGCTCGAATTTCGACGGATTGGTGTCGACCGCGATGATGCGACCCGCCTTGGCCTGGCGCGCGCCCTGGATCACCGCAAGTCCAATACCGCCCAACCCGAACACGGCCACCGAATCGCCTTCGGCCACTTTGGCGGTGTTGTGCACGGCGCCCAGGCCGGTGGTGACGCCGCAGCCGAGCAGGCACACGTGCTCCGGGTTGGCCTCGGGATTGACCTTGGCCAGCGAGACCTCGGCCACCACGGTGTACTCGCTGAAGGTCGAGCAGCCCATGTAGTGGTACAGCGGCTGGCCCTCGTAGGAAAAGCGCGAGGTTCCGTCCGGCATCACGCCCTTGCCCTGGGTGGCGCGCACGGCGGTGCACAGATTGGTCTTGCCTGACTTGCAGAACAGGCACTGCCCGCATTCGGCCGTGTACAGCGGGATCACGTGGTCGCCCGGCTTCACGCTGGTCACGCCCTCGCCCACCTCGACCACGATGCCGGCGCCCTCATGGCCCAGCACCACCGGGAACAGGCCCTCCGGATCGTCGCCGGACAGGGTGAACGCATCGGTGTGGCACACGCCGGTATGGGTGATCCTCACCAGCACCTCGCCGGCACGCGGCGGGGCGACGTCGATCTCGACGATCTGCAGCGGTTCACCCGCGGCAAAGGCGACGGCGGCACGTGATTTCATGGACACACTCCTGCGACTGGATGGGAACGGGGTTACTTGAGGTAGGAACGGACCAGGGCGATGGCCGCATCGATGCCGTCGGCACGCTGGGCCGGAGAGCTGGCCGGATGCGCGAACGACTCGCGCAGGTGGCTCTCCAGCACTTCGGACATCAGGCCGTTGACCGCGCCGCGCACCGCCGCCAGTTGCTGCAGCACCGGCGCACAGTCGGCACCGGCCTCCAGCGCGCGCTCCAGCGCATCGAGCTGGCCGCGAATGCGGCGCACCCGGGCCAGTGCCTTGCTCTTCTCGGCGGGGGAATGGGGCATCGGGGGACGGCGGCAAGATACTACCCGGGAGTATATCCCAGCCAGGCCGGCGGCGGGTCGCATGCCGGCCACCGGACCGCGGAACACCCCGCGGGAGGGCCCGGCGGCGCCGACCCGCGGCCCGCCGCATGGTTCAGGCCGTCCTGTCGGCCCCCGTTCCTGCGTGTCCTGTATGCACGCCTTCCTGCGCATACCCCTGGCACCCACCCGAGACCCGCCATGAACCTCCACCGCCACCCCGTCCCGCTCGTCCTGGCCACCGCGCTGCTGGTGGCCCTGCCCGCCAGCAGTGCGCCTTCCGGCCCACCGACCCAGGTCTGGATCGACGTGGCCACCCACCAGATGGCCGGCATGCCCGACCTGGGCGCCCTGGGTGGCATGGCCAACCGGATGATGGGCAACCCGGGGCCCAAGGGCTATCCGCAGTCGCGCGGCATCCCCGCCAGCACCGGCAAGCTGCTGGACATCGCCATGCACAACCGTCTGCGTCCGGGCATCCCGGCCGAACAGCTGGTGCCGGCCGGTCTGGATGTGGGCAAGTCGCTGCCGCTGCTGCCACCGCCCCCGGGCGAGCGCCACGAGGAACGGCCCGGGCACACCCAGCCCGACGCCGAAATCACCCTGCGCCAGTACTGGGGCTGTGGCACCACGGTGCGCCCGGGCCAGCCCAAGGTGATGACGGTCAAGGCCAAGGGCGCCAATGTGCAGACCAGCGGCGCGCTGGCACCGAACCTGTTCGTGCCCGACCGCGACATCGACGTCGATCCCAGCCTGGTGCTGTGGCCCAACCCGAAGAACAGCAAGCGCGTCTCCGAACGTTCCTCGATGGTCGGCCAGCACCGGATCACCGGCGACGGCGTGCCCGAATCGCTGCAGTTCGAACTGGGGCAGAACGCGGACTTCATGCCCAAGGTCGCCCTGCGCACCCGCGGCCAGGTGGCCGACAGCATCGCCGTGGACTGGCAGCCGGTCGACCGTTCCCGCGCCTTCTTCCTCAGCGCGGTGGCCATGCAGGACGAGCGCACGGTGGTGTTCTGGAGCAGCAGTGAGGTGGCCGGCGCCGGCCAGGAACTGCTCAACTACCTCACCGGCAGCACCATCGACAAATGGCTCAAGCAGAAGGTGCTGCTGCCTCCGACCGCCACGTCCTGCGCGATCCCGCAGGGCATCTTCAAGCCCAGCGGCAACAGCGAAATGGGTGGCATGGGCATGCTCAGCCTGATCGCGTACGGTCCGGAAACCAACCTGGCCTGGCCACCCAGGCCGGCCGATCCCAAGGCGCCCTGGAACCCGGAATGGAACGTGCGCGTGCGCACCAAGTCCACCGCCATGGCCATGCTCGGCGTGGACCTGTCGGGCATGGAGGGCATGGACGGAATGGACCCGGGTGCCGATCCGGCTTCGCAGGAGCAGCAGAAGCCGGAGAGCACAGGCAAGAAGCTGCTCAAGGGCCTGCTGCGCAACCTGTAGCCTGCAGCCTATCGCTTCAGCACCAACAGGCCGACGCCTGAAAGGATCAGCACGATCCCGGCCCAATCGCGGCCGGAGGGGCGCTCGCCCAGGAACAGCATCGCCAGCAGCAGGACCAGCGCGACGCTGGTCTTGTCCACCACGGCGACCTTGGCCAGGTCGCCGACCTGGATAGCCCGGAAATAGCACAGCCACGACGCGCCGGTGGCGAGCGCGGACAGGACCAGGAAGGTCCTGGCCCGCATCGGCAACTCGAACGGGTTGGCCCACTTGCCGGTGGCCAGCACGAACGGCACGGCCAGCAAGGCCACGATGAGGGTCCGGATCGCCATGGCCAGGTCCGCATCGATGTCACGTACGCCGGCCTTGGCGAAGACCGCCGTGAGCGCGGCGAAACAGGCCGACAGCGCCGCCCAGACGAACCATGCCGGGACGCTGGTGCTCATCATCTACCCCGCACGTGGTTGATGCTGCGAAGTCCCTCATCCGCCGCCGCCCGGGCCGGCCGCACGCGCCGCGTCGCTCCAGCCACGCTCACTTCCCGGCCCCTGCAATGGCGGCCGTTGGCGACAACACCAGCCGCGCCACCGTGCCGTGGTCCGGATTGGACTGGATGTCCAGCGTCCAGCCCAGGTGTTCGCACAGCCTGGCGATCAGGTCCAGGCCGATCCCGCCACCCATCCGGCCACCACTGCCCTTGGCCATGCGCGCATAGATGGCACTGACCTCTTCCGGGGACATGCCATGGCCCGGGTCTGAGATGACCACGGTCGCCGGGGTCTGCAGCTGGATGACGATCGTGCCGCGGTCGCTGTTTTCGATCGCATTGCGCAGCAGGTTGCCGATCGCGGCATGGACCACGGCCACCGGCGCAACGACCTCCACGCCCGGCGTGGCCCGCACTTCCAGTTCGAGATCCTTGCCCCGGACCAGTGGTTCATGTTGCCCGACGATGTCGGCGATCAGCGGCCCCAGCGCGATGGATTCGGCCGTGCGCGCCAGCCGCGAAGGTTCCTTGGCCAGGACCAGCAACATCGCGACCAGCCGCTCCACGTCGCTGGTCGTGCTGCGGATGCGTTCCAGCTGGCCGCGCACCGGTCCGGGAATGTCGCTTTGCTCCAGCGCGTTTCCGGCAGCACCGGCGATGATCGCGATCGGCGTGCGCAACTCGTGGCTGGCGGTGTCGATGAAGGCGCGTTCGCGCTGCACGAAATTGTCGTTTCGGGCCAGGTAATCGTTGAGTGCCTCGGTGATGACAACCAGCTCGGTCGAGGCCGCGGGCGGAATCTGGATGTGTTGCCCGGGCTTGTCCGGTCGCAGCGATCCGATCCGCTCGGCAAGCAGGGTCAATGGCCGCACCAGCCGGCTCGACCCCCAGAACACCACCAGGCTCACCGCCACGACCATGGCCAGCGCCGAGGCCATCACCGTCAGCCACAGGCCAGCTTCGCGCGCCTCCAGGTCGGTGATGTCCAGGGCCAGGGCCACCGGTCCGCCGTCGAGCTGGCGCACCAGCACCACGCGCATCACGCCGTCGACGACGATGTCGTCGTGCACCCCGGGGGGCAGTCTCCGCAGTTCATCCGGCATTGGGCCCTGCCTGCCGTCGAACAGGACAATGCTGGAGGTGTCCTCCCAGCGGTAGGCCGGATCGGACTCCATCCGCTCAAGTACATGGTCCAGCTCGGTGTCGAGCAGGGTTTCCCAGACCAGCGCCTCGGCATGCTCGTTGACGAGGACCCCGTGCACGAACACGGCCACGGTCAGCAGCGCCGTATAGGCCAGCAGGCCCAGCAGGATGCGCCGGCGCAGGCTGGTCCTAGCCGCCATCGCCATCTCCCGGCCCAACGTTCGGCGCGGCGATCCGGTAGCCGGTCTTGGGGAGGGTCTGGATCAGCTTCACGTCAAAAGGGCCATCCACGCTGCGGCGCAATTCGTAGATGTGGGAGCGCAGCATGTCACCGTCCGGCGGGCTGTCGCCCCACAGGGCAAATTCCAGGCGCGCCCGGGCAACGGCACCGGGACTGGCCTGCATCAACACCTCCAGCAGCTTGCGGCAGGCCGGGTACAGGTGCAGCACCTGTCCCTGTCGCGTGGCTTCCAGCGTCTCCATGTCCAGCATCAGGTCGGCCACCTGCAGGGTCCGGCTCCTGCGGCGGCCACCGGCGCGGGCAACCAGTGTCTCCAGGCGAATTTCCAGTTCTGGCAAGTCGAACGGCTTGGTCAGGTAATCATCGGCCCCGGCCCTGAAGCCGATGATCTTGTCGGGCAGCTCGCCGCGCGCGGTGAGCATCACCACCGGGACTTCACTGCCCGCATCCCGGAACCGGGCCAGGAAGCCTGGCCCGTCCAGACGCGGCAGCATCCAGTCGAGCACGATCGCGTCGTAAGCCTGGGTCACCGCCAGGTGCAACCCGGTCAATCCGTCGGGCGCAGCATCGAGCACATGCCCGCGCGCTTCGAAATACTCGAACAGGTTTGCCACCAGGCTCGTGTTGTCTTCTACGACCAGGATGCGCATGGGCGATGTGGACCGGAACGACGCTGACAGTCTGGAGGAACGCGGGTTCGCCGGCACAGCATACCCGGCCATCGCCGTGAACCAGCGTTCATCTTCGAGCTGCGCCTTAACTGATTGCAAATCCGGTTCCGACCGCGCTCCGACATTGCCCTGCCGATGATCCTCGCCGCCCGCAAACCGGCCGCGACGACCACCCGATGCATGCACCCACCCTGACCTGGGCCGGCGCCAGCCGCCCCATCCCTGGAACCCCGGCCACGCACCTGGGCGCTGGCTCGCTGTGGTTGCACCTGCTGGTGCCGATGGCGTGCCTTGCCGTGCTTGCGCTGTGGGCGGTGCCATTGCGCGGCGACCACTGGCTGGCCGGGCGGATCTTCGCCTGGCAAGGACAGGCCTGGTCCCTGCGTGAGGCCTGGGTCACCGAAACGGTGATTCATGTCTGGGGACGCAATGCCGTGGCCATCGCGTGGCTGGCGTTGCTGCTCGCCTGGCTGCGCATCCACCGGTCGCATCCTCGGTCGCCGCTGCGACGACCGCTGGCCTACCTGGTCCTGGCCGTGCTGGTCTCGTGCCTGCTGGTGTCCTGGATCAAGTCCTGGTCGAACATGGACTGTCCCTGGGACCTGCTGCGCTACGGGGGCCAGCGCGAGTTCTTCGGCCTGTTCGACGCGCGTCCGCCGGAATTGGGTCGCGGCCGCTGTTTTCCCGCCGGCCATGCCAGCGCCGGCTACGCCTGGCTGGCGCTGTACTTCTTCTTCCTTGCCGCAGCCCCGCGCTGGCGCTGGGTCGGACTGGGCGCCGGCATTGCCGTGGGACTGGTGTTCGGCATCTCCCAGCAGTTGCGCGGCGCGCATTTCCTGTCCCATGACCTGGCCACCGCCGCGCTGTGCTGGCTGGTCGCGCTGGGCCTGTACGTGGCGATGCTGCGCCGGTCTGCGGCGAGCGTCGCGACCGCCGCTGAACATGGAACAGCCTCGTGAGCGTTGTTGCCACCGGCCACCGCACGCACCGGCCATCGGCCTGGGCATGGCTGGCGCAGGCATGGGCCGGGTTCCGCCCGCGCATGGGCCAGGAGACCCTGGCGCTGCTGACCGGCCTGTTGGTGACCGTGTTCTTCAACACCGCCTTCTTCCGCGCCGCCCATGCCACCGGCGCCCTGCATGGCTTCGGCGGCCTGGCCACCGGGGCATGCCTGTTCGTGTTCGTGGCCGCGCTCAACACCCTGCTGGCCCTGCTGCTGTTCAACCGCTGGTCGACCCGGCCGGTGCTGGCGCTGCTGCTGCCGGTGACTGCGGCGGCGGCCTTCTACATGGACCACTACGGCGTCTATTTCGATACCGACATGGTCCGCAACGTGTTGCAGACCGACGCACGCGAATCCACCGAGCTGCTGTCGTTCGGACTGGTGGCCCATGTGGTGCTGGCCGGGATGCTCCCGGCGGCGCTGGCCTGGCGCATCGAACTGCTGCGCCGCCGGCCTGCGCGGGCGATGCTGGTGCGCGCCGGCGCCATCGTACTGGCGATCCTCGTGGCCGCCGGCGCGGCACTGCTGTCGTTCCAGAGCCTGTCGGCGCTGATGCGCAACCACCACCAGATCCGCCACCTGATCACGCCCGGGAACTACCTGGTGTCCCTTGGGCGCGTCCTCGCCGACGAGGGCACGGCGCGTGATGCGCCCAGGAAGACCCTCGGCGCCGGCGCACACGTCACCGACGCGCAGCCGGATCGTCGCCCCAGACTGCTGGTACTGGTGGTGGGCGAAACCGTGCGTGCGCAGAACTGGGGCCTGAACGGCTACACCAGGCAGACCACCCCGCAGCTGTCGCGCATGGACCTGGTCAACTTCAGTGACGTGTCCTCGTGCGGCACCGCCACCGAAACCTCCCTGCCCTGCATGTTCTCGCCGTTCGCTCGCACCGACTACAGCAAGGACAAGGTGCGCAACTCCGAGTCGCTGCTGCACATCCTCGACCATGCCGGCGTCCAGGTGACCTGGCTGGACAACCAGGGCGGCTGCAAGGGCGTCTGCAGCGGCCTGGACTTCCAGTCCCTGGCGCAGGCCGGCGATCCGGAGCTCTGCGGCAAGGACGGCTGCCTGGACGGGATCCTGGTCAAGGCGCTGGCCGAGCGGATTGACGCCAGCCAGGGCGATGCGGTGGTCGTGCTGCACCAGCTGGGCAACCACGGCCCGGTCTATTACAAGCGGTATCCGGACAGCTTCCGCAAATTCCTCCCCGCCTGCGAAAGTTCCGAGCTGGGCGATTGCAGCCGCGAGCAGATCGTCAACGCCTACGACAACGGCATCCTCTACACCGACGACGTGCTGGCCAGGGCGATCCACCTGCTCGGCCAGCAGGCCGGCCGGGACACCGCCCTGGTCTACCTGTCCGACCACGGCGAGTCACTGGGCGAAGGCGGGCTGTACCTGCACGGCATGCCGTATGCGATCGCACCCGATGAACAGAAGAAGGTTCCGATGACGATGTGGTTCTCGCCCGGATTCGGCCGGTCACTGGGCCTGGACGCCGCCTGTCTCAAGCGCAAGGCCGCCATCGCCGCCGCCAGCCACGACAACTACTTCCACACCGTGCTGGGCCTGATGCAGGTCGCCACCCCGGAATACCTGGCCGGCATGGACCTGCTCGAAGGCTGTCGGACCACCCAGCCGCAAAGTTGACGCGGACCACCGGCGCGGTCAGCGCGATGGCGGGGCGTGGCTACGGCATGCGCCTGGCGATCGGCATTACAGGCCGGACACGCACGGCCTGTCACAGCATCCGGGTCAGGGGCAGGCGCGACCGCGGCAGCGGGTGATCTCGGCGGTCATCGGGTCGACCTTGAGCTCGGCGCGCTGGCCCTGGGCGTTGCGGACATCGACGTCCCATTGCCGGTTGTCGAATTCCACATCGGTGATGCCGCCCAGGCCGCGCTGTTCCAGCGACAGGGCGATCGCCGACAGCGGCCTGGCATCGCGTGGCGGCATGCGTTCGATGTCGTTCTCGCGTTCGCGGCGCAGTTCCTGCCCGGTGGCCCGGTCCAGGTAGACCTCGGTGCAGTTGCCGATGCGCTCGCACACAACCACTTCCCAGCGGTTGCGCCCCTGGTCGGCGCTGATCACCGTGCCGTGCGCCTCGACCGGCACGAGGATCTCCGACAGCGGCTTGTCGCCCGGCTGGGTGCTGGCAACCGCATTGGCGGCCAGCAACAGGGACAGGGAGTGAATGGCGAAGGCGCTTGCAATGGCCCTGGACATCTTTGCGGTCTCCTGGTCAGTGGCAGGCGGGCTGCCCGGTTCGACACTGGCTGCGGCTTACGACCTGGGCGGCATCATCGCATCATCCAGGGCGGTGGCCCGCCGGTAGGCATCACGCGCCTGCAGGCGGGCGGCGTACGCGGCGAAGGCCGGGCGCGCCGGCAAGGTGCCGAACTGCTGGCCCCACACCACCTGGCTGCCGACATAGACGTCGGCGGCGCTGAAGCGTTCGCCCAGCAGCCACGGCGCGGCGCCGGCGACGACCGTCTCCAGCGCGTCGACCGTCTGCTCGTAGCTGCCGTAACCGGCCATGCCCGACTTCTCCGCCGGCGCCAGCAGACCCAGCGACTTGGCGGTGACCGCCGCCTCCAGCGGACCGGCGGCGAAGAACAGCCAGCGGTAGTACGGGCCGCGCAGCGGATCGCCAGGCGCCGGCGCCAGCCCGGCTTCGGGGAAGGCATCGGCCAGCCAGGCGCAGATGGCGGCGCACTCGGTCACCACCACGCCGCCGTGGACAATGGCCGGCACCTTGCCCATCGGGTTGATCGCCAGGTATTGGGGCGACTTCATCGCCGCGCCGTATTCGAGCACCTCGGCACGGTACGGCTGCCCGGTCTCCTCCAGCATCCAGCGCGCGATGCGGCCGCGCGACATCGGGTTGGTATAGAGGACGATCTGTTCGTTTGGCATTCCGTTCTCCTCGATGGCACCGGGGCCGGCAACCGGCTGGCCGCGTCATTCCTCAATAGGCGAATTCACGGAACACGCGATCGATATCGCCGTTCCATTCACCGTGGAACAGTTCCAGCTTGCGCTCGGCCGCGGTCTGGCCGCTTTCGGCGATCTCCAGCAACGGATCGAGGAAGCGCGACTCGTCGCTGCCATCGCCATTGAGCGCGGCACGGCGGCGCAGGCCGGCCACCGAAATCTTCAGCGCCTCCACCGCCAGTTCGCGCACGCTGGCATCGCGGAACGGCAGCTTCAGCGCATGCCGGGGCACGCCGTCGCGCAGCACATGGCGCTCGACCAGGGTGAAGTCGCGCACCAGGTCCCAGGCTGCGTCCAGCGCCGCATCGTCGTACAGCAGGCCGACCCAGAACGCCGACAGCGCGCAGATCCGCGCCCACGGCCCGCTGTCGGCGCCGCGCATCTCCAGGAACTTCTTCAGCCGCACTTCCGGGAAGGCGGTGGTCAGGTGATCGGACCAGTCGCGCAGGGTCGGCAGCGTGCCCGGCAGCACGTCCAGCTCGCCGCGCAGGAACTTGCGGAACGACTTGCCGGACGCGTCGACGTAGACCCCGTCGCGGTAGGAGAAGTACATCGGCACGTCGAGCATGTAGTCGACGTAGCGCTCGTAGCCGAAGCCGTCCTCGAACACGAAGTCGAGCATGCCGGTGCGGTCCGGATCGGTGTCGGTCCAGATGTGCGAGCGGTAGCTGAGGTAGCCGTTGGGCCGGCCTTCGGTGAACGGCGAGTCGGCGAACAGCGCGGTGGCCACCGGCTGCAACGCCAGCGAGACGCGGAACTTCTTCACCATGTCCGCTTCGTCGGCGTAGTCCAGGTTGACCTGCACCGTGCAGGTGCGGGTCATCATGTCCAGGCCCAGGTCGCCGACCCCGGGCATGTAGTCGCGCATGATCCGGTAGCGGCCCTTGGGCATCCAGGGCATGTCGGCGCGCGACCATTTGGGCTGGAAGCCCATGCCCAGGAAGCCCAGCTGCAGCTGGTCGGCGACCTGGCGCACCTCGTTGAGGTGGGTGCCGGTTTCCACGCAGGTCTGGTGGATGTCCTCCAGTGCCGCGCCGGACAGTTCCAGTTGCCCGGCCGGCTCCAGCGTCACCGAGGCGCCATCGCGGACCAGGGCGATGGTGCGGGGGGGGTTGCCGTCCACGCTCTCGCGTACCGGGGTCCAGCCGAAGCGCACCAGGCCTTCGAGCAGGGCCTCGATGCCGCGTTCGCCGTCGAAGGTCGGCGGACGCAGGTCATCGAGGCGGAAGCCGAACTTCTCGTGTTCGGTGCCGATGCGCCAGTCGGCCTTCGGCTTCCCACCGGAGGCCAGGTAGTCGACCAGCTGGTTGCGTCCGGTGATCGGCGTATCGGCGGTGTGGCTGGGACTCGACAAGGGCGGCTCGCGGTTCGGCGGCGTGGGGGGCCGGGGGAGTCGGCACTATATCGCGCCGCCATGGCGGCCCGGTGCGGCAGGCGCATGCAGGAGCCCGGCGTGCGTGCGACGCGCTACCATGGCACCGATGACGCGCACGCCCCACCAGCACAGCCGCCGCCCGGAACTGCACCGCAGCGAGCGGGTCGGCTGGTTGCGCGCGGCGGTGCTGGGCGCCAACGACGGCATCGTCTCGGTGGCCGGCCTGGTGGTGGGCGTGGCCGCCGGTGGCGTCGGCCACGGCGCGATCCTGGCCGCCGGCGTGGCCGGTACCGTGGCCGGGGCGATGTCGATGGCCGCCGGCGAGTACGTGTCGGTGCAGTCGCAGGCCGACACCGAGCGGGCCGACATCGACGCCGAACGGCGCGAGTTGAGCGAAGAACCGGAAGCGGAGCTGGAGGAACTGGCCCGGATCTACCGGCATCGCGGCCTGGAGCCGGCGCTGGCGCGCCAGGTCGCCGAGCAGTTGACCGACCACGACGCCCTGGGCGCCCATGCGCGCGACGAACTGGGCCTGAGTGAATCGCTGCGCGCCCGCCCGGTGCAGGCGGCGCTGGCTTCGGCGGCCGCCTTCTGCGCCGGAGCGGCCCTGCCGCTGGCCGCCATCCTGCTGGCACCGCCCAGCCACACCTCGGCGGTGGTCATGTCCAGCACGGTGGCCGGGCTGCTGCTGTCCGGCGCGCTGGCGGCCTGGGCCGGCGGTGCGCCGATCCTGCGCGGTGCGCTGCGGGTGGCGTTCTGGGGCGTGCTGGCGATGGCCGCCGCCCACGGCATCGGCAGCCTGTTCGACGTGGCGGTGTAGGCGCCGGGCTGCTACAGCTCCAACCAGCCGGCGACGATGGCGCGGGCTTCGTCCACGCCCTGTTTGCTCTCGCTGGAGAAGGTCTGCACGCTGACCGTGTCCGCGCCCCACGCCGCGGCCAGTTCCCTGCGCACCGCCGCCAGCGCCTGCGTCTGCTGGCCGCGCCCGAGCTTGTCGGCCTTGGTCAGCAACGCATGCGCCGGCAATCCGCGTGCAACCGCATAACCGATCATCTGCCGGTCGTAGTCCTTGAGCGGGTGGCGGATGTCCATCACCACCACCAGGCCGCGCAGGGCCTGGCGGCTCTGGAACCAGCGGTCCAGGAATTTCTCCCAGTGCGCCTTCAGTTCCAGCGGCACCTTGGCGTAGCCGTAGCCGGGCAGGTCGACCAGGCAGCGCTCCGGGGCCACTTCGAAGTACACCAGCTGCTGGGTCCGGCCGGGGGTCTTGGACACCCGGGCCAGGGCGTTCTGCCGGGTCAGGGCATTGAGGGCGCTGGACTTGCCGGCATTGGAGCGGCCGGCGAAGGCCACCTCCCAGCCGCCATCGGGTGGCAACTGGGCGGGTGTGTGCGCCGAGCCCAGGTAGCGGGCCCGCTCAAGGGGGTTGCCGAGGGGATTGGACATGGGCACAGGATCGCATGCCGCACCCGGTCCGGGGACGGCACCGCGGCCGCGGTCGGGTTTCGTTGACCGCTGTGCCCCGTGGCGGGGATAATCCGGGTGTTTGCGGCCGCCACTTCCTTTCCCGGCTGCCACCTCGATCGGGTTCCCGGAGCTCCAGCATGCGCCACGCTCGCGTTTTCGCCCTCACCGGACTGGCCTTCGCGGCCGCCACCGTCGCCGCCTGGGCCAACCAGGCCGCCGAACCGGCCCCGGCCGCCGACACCACCGTGGTGGCGGTGCCGGACAACGCGCCGGTGGAAACCGCGCCGCTGGACGTGGATCTGTCCAAGACCCACTGGGGCGATGCCGAGGCCGGCGCGGCCGCGGCGGCCACCTGCGCGGCCTGCCACGGCGTGGACGGCAACCCGATCGATCCGATGTATCCGCGCCTGGCCGGCCAGGGCGAGAAGTTCATCGCCCAGCAGCTGGCCCTGTTCGCCACCGGCGAGCGCAACACCGGCCTGGCCGCGGTCATGGTGCCCTTCGCCCAGACCCTGAGTGCGCAGGACATGCGCAACGTCGGCGCCTACTTCGCCAAGCAGAAGTCCGGCGCCGGCCTGGCCGACGACACCGTGGTCGCCGATGGCCGCTACGAGGGCCTGAAGTACTACGAGATCGGCCAGCAGCTGTTCCGCGGCGGCGACGCCGAGCGCGGCATCCCGGCCTGCATGGCCTGCCACGGCGCCACCGGTGCCGGCAACCCGGGCCCGGGCTACCCGCACGTGGCCGGCCAGTACGCCGACTACACCGCCCGCCGCCTGCAGGAATACCGCACCGGCACCACCACCGAGCGCGACCCGGCCAAGTTCAACATCATGGCCAAGGTCGCCCACGGGCTGACCGACCAGGAGATCGGTGCGCTGGCCAGCTACCTGCAGGGCCTGCACCCGCACGCCGACGACGTCGCCGCGGCCCCCTGAACTTTCCGGCGCGGGCGTGGTCCAAGTACCGCAGTCCCTCTCTCTCAGCATTTGCGCCGGCCCCTGGCCGGCGTCGTTTTTTCCGCCGCAGGCTCCGCCCCGCTCCGTGAGATCCCATCAATGAAGCCATTCGTGTCCGCCCTGCTGTTGCTGGCCCTGGCCTGGCTGCCGGGTGCTGCCCTGGCCCAGTCCACCCCGCAGGCCGGACGCGACTACGTCGAGATCCCCGGCGGCCAGGCCTGGGCGGCCCGGCCCGGGCGGATCGAGGTGGCCGAACTGTTCGGCTACACCTGCCCGCACTGCGCCCATTTCGAGCCGCTGCTGGCGCAATGGAAGCAGCGCCAGGGCAAGGACGTGGACCTGGCCCTGGTGCCGGCGGTGTACGGCGGTGCCTGGGATGTGTGGGCGCGGGCCTTCTTCGCCGCCTCCGACCTGGGCCTGCTGCCGCGCAGCCATGAGGCGGTGTTCGCCGCCATCCACCGCGATGGCCGGCTGCCGCGCAATCCCAGCGCCCAGGAGCTGGGGACGTTCTTCTCCAGCTACGGCGTGGACGGCGACCGCTTCCGCGCGGCCATGGCCGACCCGAAGGTGGATGCGCGCATGGACCGCGCCCGCGAATTCGCCATTGCCTCCGGGGCCGAGGGCACTCCGACCCTGGTCGTCAACGGCCGCTACCGGGTGACCGCCGCCAGCCTGGAGGACGCCCTGCGCATCACCGACTGGCTGGTGGCGCGCGAGCGCGGCCGCGCCGGTGGCGGCGCCAAGGCCGCACCCTGATCCCTTCCGCCATCCCCACCCGCCCGCTGCGGCGCGCGCAGTCCCCGCTTTCCGCTGCAAGGAGAACCCCCGTGACCAAGCTCCACCTCAGCCTGACCCTGCCGCTGCTGCTGGCCCTGGCGGCCTGTTCGGGCCAGCAGGCCCCGGCGCCGGCCGCACCCGCGCCCGCCCCGGCCACCACCCCGGCCGAAGCGGCGCCCGCCGCCGATCCGGCCGCCAGCGTGGCCGCTCCTGCGGCCGACGCCGGAACCGCCGCCGCAGCCACCACCGATGCCCCGCCGCCGGCCGCACCGCAGGGCCCGCCGCCGGTGGCCGGCGTGGACTACGTTCCGATCGCCAACGGCCAGCCGCTGCAGCCGGGCAGCGGCCGCATCGAGGTGGCCGAGGTGTTCGGCTACACCTGCCCGCACTGCGCCACCTTCGACCCGGAACTGAACGCATGGAAGAAGCGCCAGCCGGCGGATGTGTCGGTGGTCCAGGTACCGGCGCCGTTCGGTGGCTACTGGGATCCGTACGCGCGTGCCTTCTACGCCGCCGAAGCCCTGGGTGTGCTGGAGCAGAGCCACCAGGCGATGTTCAACGCCATCCACCTGCAGCGTTCGATGCCGGTGGGCGCCAACACCGGCGCGGCCGACCTTGCGCCGTTCTACGCCCAGTACGGCGTGGACGCCAAGCGCTTCGCCGATGCCTACAACAGCTTCGGCGTCGACGCCAAGATCAACCGCGCACGCCAGTTCGCGGTGAAGTCCGGCGTCGAAGGCACGCCCTCGATCGTGGTCAACGGCAAGTACCTGGTGCCGGTGGGCGCGGGCGGCTTCGGCAAGATGCTGCAGACGGTGGACTGGCTGGTGGCGCACGAGCGTGGCGGCAACTGACACCGGCCCCGGCCAGCAGCCTTGAACATGGGCTCCCCCGCGCCCGCAGGCGGCACGCCAGGTCCAGCGCCGGCCATCGCCGGCGCGCGCACCTTGCGCGTGCTCAGCGCCAACATCCAGGCCGGCTCCAGCACCCGCCGCTACAGCGACTACGTGACCCGCAGCTGGTCGCACGCGCTGCCGGCCGGCGGCAAGCGCGGCAGCCTGGATGTGATCGCGCAGCTGGCCAGCGGCCACGACATCGTCGGCCTGCAGGAGAGCGACCCGGGCAGCCTGCGCTCGGGCTTCACCAACCAGACCCATTACCTGGCCCAGCGCGCCGGCTTCCACTACTGGACCCACCAGCCCAACCGCAGCGTCGGCGGCGTGGCCTCCAGCGCCAACGGCCTGCTCAGCCGGCTCGAGCCGGTGCGCACGGCCGACCACTCCCTGCCCGGGCGGATCAAGGGCCGCGGCGTGCTGCTGGCGCACTTCGGCGACGACCGCCAGGGCCTGACCGTGGCCGTGGCACACCTGTCACTGGGTGCAAAGTCGCGCCATGCGCAGCTGTCGTTCATCGCCGAAGTCCTGCAGGACCACCCCAACGCGCTGCTGATGGGTGATTTCAACTGCCTGCCCGACCAGCCTGAAATGGAAGTGCTCTACCGCAACACCGGCCTGCGCCCGCCCGAGTGCCAGGTACCGACCTTCCCCAGCTGGAAACCGGCGCGCGCGATCGATCACATCCTGATCAGTGGCGACCTCAAGTGCCTGGGCACGCGCGCGGTGGCGGCGGCGTTCTCCGACCATCTGGCGCTGGCGATGGAGGTCGAGGTGCCCGAGCAGGCGTTGCGTGGCTGACGGTCGCATCGCCCCGTCCACGACCAACTCCTCGGCGACGGTCAGGCCACGCCTATTCTGGCGTCGGTACCGGCGCCCAACGCACTTGGCAGTAGACGCCATCGGCCTGCCGCACCAAGGCGACCTCCCAGCCGATCCGTGCCGCCAACCGCTCCACTATCCGCAACCCCAGTCCGAAACCATCCACTGAAGTCGTCGCGTGCGGATTGCTCAAGGCCAGCGCCGTGTCGTCAGCTTCCAGCACGATGATGCCTTCGCCGCCATGCTGGATCGCATTGAGCAGCAGGTTGGCCAGCAGTGTCTCGACCACGTCCCAGGGAGCTTCCCAGTACAACGCCGATGAAATCCGAAGCTCCACGGACTGGCCGCGCACGGCGGCGAGCGGCTGCAACTCCCGGACCAGCTCAGCCACCCGCGTCGTCGCATGGATGCGCTCCTGCGGCAGCGTCGCATCGCTGCCCAGCCAGAGAATGGCATTGCTGGCCCGGGTCAACCGCGCCAGAGCGCGTTGCAGCCGCGCCATCGCCAGCACGTGCGCCGGGGACTCCGCCAGCAGCTCCAGGCTGGTGCGCGCGGATTGCAATGGCGTGCGCAGTTCGTGGGCCAGAAACGCCAGCGTCTCGCGCTCACGCTCCACCGCGGCACGCTGTTCTCGCCACACGCCGGCGTGCAACTGCAGCAATTCGCCGAACTCGCGCACCGGCTCGCGCTGCGCCAGCGCCTCGAGCTGCTGCGGATCCGGGCTGTCCAGCACCTGCCGCATCAGCCCATGCACGCCCTCCACCGTTCGCGAGATAAATGTGCGCGCCAGCACGTAGGCACACAGCAGCGACAGCAACAGTAGCGCGAGTGCATAGACCAGGCCCACCGACAGGCGCGGATTGATGGTCAGCTCGTCGGTCACGTCGTAGACCAGCACGAACGGGCGGCCGTCGGTGCTGCGCGTGGACAGCGCGTGCACGTAGCGACCATCGCTGCGGCGGAATTCGGCGATGGCGCCGGACTTCCTCGCGGCCAGGGGCGCGCGCAGGTCCGCCGGAAGATCCGGCCACGCCAACACCTGGAAACCAACCGGCAGCGGAGCGGGCGCGGCGGGATCGACCACCGTGGCGGCTACCGCGCGCAGACGCCGGTCGATGAAGCTGTCCTCCAGCAGGAACAGCAGTAGCAGCGCAATCACGGCCGACGACAGCGACAGCACCGCAGCGAAGGCCATCCAGCGCCGCGCCAGCGCCTGCTGCAGACTATGCCGGGGCATCACCAGGCGCCTCCGCGACGAAGCGGTAGCCGACACCGCGCACGGTAAAGATCAACGGCTCGCCGAAGCGGCGCACGAATTGCTGGCGCAGCTGGTAGACGTGCATGCGCAGCGGATCGCTGCCGGGCGGACCGTCCTCCCACAGCAGCGCGCACAGCTCTTCGCGTGACACGCAGCCGGGGCTGGCCTCCATCAGCCTTCGCAGCAACACGAAGCCAGTGGAGCGCAGCGGCAGCGTCGCATCGCCACGGCGCAACAGATGTCCGTGCAGGTCCAGCTCGTAGGCACCGGCGTGCAGTCCGATGCCACCGCCGGCCGGCATGTGCGCGACGATCGCGCGCACGCGTGCCAGCAGTTCGGCCGGAGAGAACGGCTTGACCATATAGTCGACCGCGCCGGCATCGAAGGCCCCCAGCTTGTCGTCCAGCGCGCCACGCGCAGTCAGGAACAGCACCGGCGAGCGCAGGTCCGCCTCGCGCTTGAGCATTCGGCACAGAGACAGGCCGTCCTGGTCGGGGAGATTGACGTCAAGTACCACCAGGTCGAATGCCTGAACCTGCAAGCGCGAGCGTGCCTGGGCCGCGGTGTAGGCGAAATCCACCTCTACCCCGTGCACACCCAGGTAGTCCGCGATGCCGGCGGCGATGTCGGCATCGTCTTCGACAAGCAGTAGCTTAGGTGGTGGTCCGTCTTTCCGCATCCGTGTATTTCCAGGGCCGTCGGCCGCCGCGCCCGGGCAAGGCCGCGAGTGTACCCGGTGCCGCAGGCGAACCGCCGGCGCCCGGGCTCGCGACTCACCCGCGTGCCAGCCGCTGCAACCGCCAGGCATCGGCGTACTCGCCCTGCATCCCTGCCACGAGCGCATGCATCAGCAGCAGGCGCCGATCGGCTGTGGACAGTTGGGCGCGCAGTTGCAGCGCTGCGTCCATGCCCTCGCGCCGATAGGCGTCGAGCACCCGCACCGCCAGTTCATCGCCGCCGCGCTCGCGTGCGAGGGGCTCATGGCCGAGTGTTCGCACCATCGCCTCGGCCACCGACCAGGTCGACCACGGATTCTGCCCGGTCACCAGGCGGCCATCGACCACGGTGTTGTCCAGGTACGGCGCACCCTCGACGAACTGTGCGCCATCCCGCTCCAGCCCGTCCTGGAGCAGGAACGGAAACACTTCGCGCGCGTTGGCGATCAGGAACAGCTCTTCCTCGTTGGTGAAGCCGGTGACGCGGCGGCCGCGCAGCAGCGGCGTGCCATCCGCCTGTTTGACGCCCAGCAGGGCAGCCGGCCCGTGGCAGACCGCACCAACCACTCCACCCGATCGGTAGATCTCGCCAACGATGCGCGCGACCTGCCGATCGCCGGGAAAGTCGAACATCGCGCCCTTTCCGCCAACGAAGTACACCGCGTCGTAGGCCGACGGATCGACCTCGGCCAACGGCAACGTGGCGGCGACCTTCGCGCGCGCCAGCGGGTCATTGAGGAAAGCGTGGTCGGCCGCGACGATGTCGTCTGCGTCGATGTTCACCGGCGGTTCGCCGCCGCGCGGGCTGGCGATGTCCACCTCGTAGCCGTTGGCGACGAAGGTGTAGTACGCCCGCGACAGCTCGGTCAGCTCGTAGCCGGCATTGCGGCTACTGTCGCCCAGCTGCCCGGTGCTGGTGACCACGGCCAGTACCCTGCCGCGGGCAGGCGCCGGTGCCTGCATGAACTGGAGCGAGGCCACCGTGCTGGCCGGATCGGCCCGCGGCTGGCCGGCCAGATCCAGGTCATGCCACCACAGGCCACCCACCGCCGCCAGCACCGCGAACAGCACCAGGCCCGAGATCGCCACCCGCTTGATCCATTTCCACATGCCACGTCTCCCATCGAAGTGCCAGCCGATGGCGGCAATGCTGCCGCGGCAATGTAGAACCAGGATCAATCCAGCACGCTGTCGCCCCGGGCCGCCAGGCTCAGAACCCGTAGCGCAGGAAACCGCCATCGACGGCGATGCATTCGCCGGTGACATAGCTCGATGCCGGCAGGCACAGGAAGGCCACCGCCCCCGCCACCTCCTCCGGTTCGCCGACCCGCCGCATCGGCGTGCGCGCGATCACTTCCTCGTAGTAGTCCGGATCCGACAGCGGCACCGAGGTGCGGCGGGTGCGGATGTACCAGGGCGCCACCGCGTTGACGCGGATGCCGTCCTCGGCCCATTCGGCGGCCAGGTTGCGCGTCATCTGGTGCAGGGCGGCCTTGCTCATGCCGTAGACCACGCCGCTGCGCACGTGGGTCAGCCCCGACACGCTGCCGATGTTGACGATGCTCGAGGCCGCATGCCGGGCCAGCAGCGGGTGGGCATAGCGCGACAGTTCGAAGGCCGAGAACAGGTTGGTCTCGAAGATCCGGCGCCATTCGTCCTCGGTGTAGTCCACCGCGGCCCTGCTGACATTGCCGCCGGCGTTGTTGACCAGGATGTGCAGGCCTTCATCCTGGTCCTCGACCCAGTCCAGGATCGCCTGGCGATCCTCGTCCACGGCCACGTCGGCGGACATGGCCAGGAAATCCTGGCCCGGATGCAGTTCGGCCAGTTCCTCGCGTGCTTCCTGCAGCGGGTCCTCCTCGCGCGCCACCAGCAGCAGGTGCGCGCCCAGCGCCGCCAGCTCGCGCGCGATCGCCAGGCCGATGCCGGCGCTGGCGCCGGTCACCAGCGCAAGTTTTCCGTCCAGCCGCCACCGGTTCGTGTCCATCGGCGTAGGATAACGCCAGCCTTCCCGCAGGAGCGCGCCGATGTCCGAACGTCCTTCCTCGCCGCAGCCTTCGGGCCCGCGCCGGCGGCGCGCGGCGCGGGTGCTGCCCGGCCTGTGCCTGCTGGCGCTGCTGGCCGCCTGCCAGCGCGAGTTGCCCGATACCGAGCGGCCACCCGAACCGCAGGCGACCCCCCACACCGAACTGCGCGATGCGATCCAGCAGCCGCTGGACAAGGCCCGTGCGGTCGAACAGACCCTGCAGCAGGCCGCCGACCAGCAGCGAAAGCAGGTCGACGCCGCCGAAGCCGACTGAACCGCGGCGCCTACAACCCGCAGAAGCAGTAGGCCAGGGTCTTCACCGGCGCGCCGTTGCGGTCCTTGAGCGCGTTCTCGACGAAGCGCAGCTGCGTCCCGGCTTCGGCCGGCAGGGCGCGCTCCAGCAGCACCCGCGCAAGGTCCGAATCGCGCAGCAGCACCGCGCCGAGCCGGCTGCCGGCCAGCCCGGTCAGGAACTGCGCGAACGGCGTGGCCGGCTTGTCGACATAGACCACCTGGTACTTGTCCTGCTCCAGTTCGGCGCGGCCGGCGGCATCGGTGATGGCCTGGCCCAGGTTGCCCATCTCGTCCACCAGGCCGCGCTCCTTGGCCTGCGCACCGCTCCACACCCGGCCGCGGGCGACCTCGTCCACCTGCTCCACCGACTTGCCGCGCGCGTCGGCGACCTTGCCGGTGAAATCGGCGTAGCCCTTGTCGATCACCGCCTGCACCACCCGGCCCACCTGCGGATCCAGCGGACGGGTCACGTCGAAGGCGCCGGCGATGCGGGTGGTGCTGACGCCGTCGGTGTGCACGCCGATCTTGTCCAGGGTGCGGGTGAAGTTGGGGAACATGCCGAAGATGCCGATCGATCCGGTGATCGTGGACGGATCGGCATAGATGCGATCGGCGTTCATGCTGATCCAGTAGCCACCGGAGGCGGCCAGGTCGCCCATCGACACCACCACCGGCTTGCCGGCGGCCTTGAGCTGCTCGACCTCGCGGCGGATCTGCTCGGAGGCGAACACCTCGCCACCGGGCGAATCCACCCGCAGCACCACCGCCTGCACGTGCTCGTCGTCGCGCACCTGGCGCAGCAGCGCGGCGGTGGACACGCCACCGATGCTGCCGGCCGGCTGCTCGCCGCCGGTGATCTCGCCCTCGGCCACCACCACGGCCACCTGCGGACGCTTGTCGATCGGCAGGCGACGACCATCCAGGTGGGCCAGGTAGCCGCCCAGCGAAACGCTGCGGAAACCGTGTTCGTCGTCCTCGTCGGCCAGCCCGCGCTCGGTGAGCAACTGGTCCAGTTCCTCGCGGGTCTTGAGGCCATCGACCAGCTTCATTTCCAGCGCATGCCTGGCGATGTCGCCACCGGCGGCCTCGATGCCTTCGGGCAGCGCGTCGATCTGCGCGGCCAGCTGCGCCGGATCGAGCTTGCGCGCCGCGCCGATGTCGGCCAGGTAGCGCTGCCACAGGTCGTTCATCCAGTACAGGTCCGCTTCCTTGGCTTCCGGCGAGGCGGCGTCGAGGATGTACGGCTCGGCGGCGGACTTGAACTCGCCCACGCGGAACAGGTGCATGTCCACGCCCAGCTTGTCCTGCAGGGCGGTGCGGAAATACTGCCGATAGCGCGCCAGGCCTTCCAGCATCAGGCCACCCATCGGGTCGAGGTAGATCTCGTCGGCCTGCGCGGCCAGCAGGTACTGGGCCTGGGTGATGCCCTCGCCGAAGGCCACCACCTGCTTGCCACTGGCGCGCAGCCCGCCCAGCGCCTGGGCGACCTCGCGGGTGGAGGCCATGCCCGCCGGCTGCAGCTTGTCCAGGTTCAGCAGCACGCGTTCGATGTTCTTGTCATCACGCGCGGCCTCGATCGCGCGCAGCAGGTCGCGCAGCTGCACTTCCTCGGCCGAGGTGTCGCCCAGCGCGCGGGCCACCGCGCGGGTGAGCGGATCGGTGGTGTACTGCTCCACCAGCCGTCCTTCCGGCGCAATCACCAGGGTGGTGCGCTCGTGCACCGGCACCACGCCGCTGCTGCCCTTGCCGACCGCGGCCAGGAACACGATCAGGACCAGCAGCAACAGGCCGAAGAACAGCAGGTTGAGGATCAGGCGGCGGGTGAAGTTCATCACGTCCCACAGCCCGACGAAGAAGCGGGCGACGGGGTTGGGACGCGGCGGCAGCGGCGGCGGATTCATCGGATGCGGGCTCCGGCAGGCGGAATATGGATCACGACCGGCAGGATAGCGGTACTGCCGGGTGCTTTCATGCGCCTGAAGTCACGGGGTGAACCGGCGGCGCGTCGGCCTGGACCGGCGGTGGCAGGTGGCGCAGGCGCCAGGCCAGGCGCGCGCCCATCAGCACGGCGGCGGCGGCCAGGCCAACGATCAGGCCGGCCCACATGCCCTGCGGGCCGTGCCCCAGTCCCAGCCCCAGGCCGGCCCCCAGCGGCATGCCCAGGCCCCAGTACGCGGCCAGCGCCAGCAGCATCGGCACCCGGGTGTCGCGCAGGCCGCGCAGCGCACCGGCCGACATCACCTGGATGCCGTCGGGAAACTGGAACGCGGCCGCGTACAGCAGCAGGGTCGAGGCCATCGCCGCCACCGCCAGGTCGCTGGTGTAGATCGCCACCACCGCGTCGTGGCCCAGCAGCAGGGCGATGGCCGAACAGGTCTGGGTGAACAGGACCACCGTATAGCCGGCACGCACGGCCCGGCGCACGCCACCGGGATCGTTCGCACCCAGGGCGCGGCCGACCCGCACCGTGGTCGCCTCGGCCAGTCCCATCGGCACCATGAAACACAGCGCGGCCACGTTGATGGCGATCTGGTGCGCGGCGGCCGGCACCTCGCCCAGGCGCGCGATCAGCAAGGCGGTGGCGATGAACAGCCCGCCCTCCATCAGCACGGTGATGCCGATCGGCAGGCCGGTGGCCAGCAGGCCGCGGATCGGCGCCCAGCGCGGGCGCTCCAGGTGCGAGAACAGGGCCAGCGGCGCGAACCGCCGCGATCGCCACAGGTAGGTGGCAAATCCCAGCGTCTGCAGCCACATCACCGCCGCCGAGGCGGTGCCGAGCCCGGCCGCACCCATTTCCGGCAATGGCCCGACGCCGAAGGCCAGCGCGTAACCCAGCGGTGCCAGCACCACCAGCGCACCAAACCCGAACACCATGGTCGGCAGGGTCCAGTGCATGCCCTCGCTGACATAGCGCATGCAGAATCCCAGCACCAGCGCCGGCGCCCCCCAGCGCACCGCGTGGCAGAACGCGGTCGCGCCGGGAATGATGTCTGCGGCGATGCCGAAGCCTTCCAGCAGCCGCGGCGCCGCGCTGAGGAAGGCGAACATCACCAGGCCCAGGCCCAGCGACAGCCACAGCGCCTGGCGGAACAGCGGCCCGATCTGCTCACGGCGCCCGGCACCATCGAGTTGCGAAACCGAGGCGGTCAGGGCGATCAGGGTGCCCAGCGGCACCATCATCGGCAGGTACAGCAGGGCCGTGCCCACCGTCACCGAGGCCAGGGTCAAGGTGCCGTGATGGCCGGCGATGACGTTGTCCACGAAACTGATCAGGCCGGTGGACACGTGGCCCAGGATCAGCGGCAGGGCGAGCAGGGCAGTGGCGCGCAACTCGCGGCCGAGGCGCGGCGGGACAGGGTCAGGCATGGCGGCGGATTCTAGCGCCGGGCGCGCTCGGACAGCCAGGCGCCACGCTGCGCGGGTGGCTGCAGCAGCAACTCCCGGCGCAAGGCCGCACGTTCGGCCGGCGGCGTGCGCTGCGCCAGTTCGCCCAGTCGCGCACGCTGCTCCGGCTCCAGTGCGCGCAAGGCTTCCAGCAGGGGCGCACGCTGCTCGGGCTCGATGAAACCCACCAGTGGTTGCAGCCGGGCGTAGTCGGCGCCCAGGGTCGGACCCAGCCGCCAGCCCCGGCGCTCCATCGCATCGAGGGCGGCGAAGCGGGCACGCAGGTCGGCCTGCACCGGCGCCGGTTCGGCCGCCAGGGCCGCGGCGGCGGCACGCACGCTGGCCTGTTCGAACGGGCCCAGGTGGGCCCAGTCGACCGCATCGCCGCCCAGATCGGCCATCGACACGGCGCCCGCCTCGGCCGTGCCCTCGTGCTCCAGCGCCGAGCCCGGGGCACCGGCGGCATACCAGGACAGCAGGGCCAGTTGCGCCAGCAGCGGATCGGGCGCCGGCTGCGACTCCAGCGACGCCGGCCATGGCTCCACGCCTGCGCGCGGATCGACCGGCGGCAGCGCTTCCACCTGCACCGCCGGGTTGTCGTGCACCTTGAAGTCCTCCACCTCGGCTGGCGCAGCCGCCGGTCCCACCACCGACGGGGTGCGCCCGGACAGCCAGGCGGTCAGCGCCACCGCCACGGCCAGCACCAGCACCACCAGCAACAGCCCGGGCCACCCGCCACCGGTGCGGCGCCGGCGCCGGTCGCGCGTGCCGGGGGAGGCCGCCGCCGGGCCGGCGACTGGTGTCTGGCGAACTGCGGCCTGCGGCGGCCGCGCGGCCAGCGCCACCTCGCGCAACTGCGCCAGCCGCACGCCCTGGGCGGCGTCGAGCCCGCGGCCGGCCTGCTGGATCGCCTCGGCCTGGCGGCGCCAGCCCGCCGCATCGGGCGCACCGTCCGGCGTGCGCGGACAGGCCTGCGCCAGCAGGGCCTGGTAGGCCGCTGGCTCCACGCCCATCACGGTCGCCGCCTCGACCTCGTCCAGGCCGGCCACCTGGCGCAGCAGCAAGGCCTGGCGCGCGCTGGCCGGCATCGTCGCCAGGGCCTCGCTGCCGGGCGGCCAGGAGCCCGCCCCGGCCTGGACCGGCAAGGCCGCCAGCAGCTTCCAGAACCGCAGCGGCCATTCGGCCATGGGCATGGCCGCCGCCGGGCCGGGGAAGGCGCGGATCGCCGCGGCCAGGGCGCGCTCGGCGGCGGCGGCATCACCGCCCTGCAGCCACAGGAACACGAAGGCACGCCGCTCGGCACCGCGCAGGAAGGCGGACAAGGCGGCCGGCAATTGGCCGGCCACGCTCAAGGATTCATCAGCCATGGTCGCTCCCGCATCGGGCCAGCATAGCCCCGGGCCCAGCCGCGCAACCCGCTTGACAGCGCCGCAACAGCTGATCCAGCCAATGCTGGCAAGGCTTGCCGCTCAAGCGGTTGTGCACAGCGCCATGAACGCCCGCGGAAAACCGTCGTTTTTCATCACCGCCGCTTTGCTGCATTTCTGTTTCACGGTCAAGTTGTTGTTTTCAGGAGATATTTCGATATGGCGTTTTTTTGACCAACCTGACCCGTATGCTGGAAATTCCATCGTCGCGGCGTGAACCGGGGCCATGATGCACAGGCTTATCCACATCCTGTGTGGATAAACGTGAATATCCTGTCGTGACTAGCATTTACGCTCCCTTTATCAGCCAGCAGGCAGCAATGGGCCGCAACTGGAGGTGCCGGTCGGCGCGGCCACCGGCTTGGGTAGACTGACCCCATGCCCGCCGCCCCCTGCCTCCAGGTCGCCCTGCCCCTGCCCCTGCCGCGGCTGTTCGACTACCTGCCCCCGGCCGGCGTGGAGGCGACGCCGGCCCTGGTCGGCCAGCGCGTGCGGGTGCCCTTCGGACCGCGCGAACTGGTCGGGGTGGTGGCCGCCATCGGCACGCCCGAGCCGGGCGTCGAACTGCGCCAGGCCCACGCCCTGCCCGACCCCGAACCCCTGCTGGCCGGCGAACTGCTCGACTCGCTGCGCTGGCTGGCGCGCTACACCCATGCCGCCCCGGGCGAGGTGTTCGCCACCGCCCTGCCGGCCAGCCTGCGCGCCGGCGAGCCGCTGCCCGACACCCATGCCTGGGCCTGGCAGGCCACCGAAGCCGGCGCCAGCGGACGCACCGGCCTGCGCAAGGGCAGCCGACCCCGCCGCCTGGCCGAGCTGCTGGCCGCCGGTCCGGTCGACGAGGACCGCCTGGAACAGGAACTGGAGGGCTGGCGCGCCGCCGCTCGCGCCCTGGCCGGACGCGGCCATGCCGAGCGCGTGGCGGTGCCGGCCAGCACCCTGGCGCCGGCACCACAGCCGGGGCCACTGCCCAACGACGAACAGCGCGCCGCCATCGATGCGATCGCCGCCAACACCGGCTTCACCCCTTTCCTGCTCGAAGGCGTCACCGGCAGCGGCAAGACCGAGGTCTACCTGCAGGCCATCGCCGATTGCCTGGCGCGCGGCCGCCAGGCGCTGGTGCTGGTGCCGGAAATCGGCCTGACCCCGCAGACCCTGGCCCGTTTCCGCGCCCGCCTGGGCGTGCCGGTGCATGCGCTGCACTCGGGCCTTGCCGACGGCGAACGCGCCCGGGTCTGGGCCGCGGCCTGGCGCGGGGAGGCACGGGTGGTGGTCGGCACCCGCTCGGCGGTGTTCCTGCCGCTGCCCGACGCCGGCCTGATCGTGGTCGACGAGGAACACGACGCCAGCTACAAGCAGCAGGACGGGATCCGCTACCACGCCCGCGACTTCGCCCTGGTGCGCGCCCGCGCACTGGGCGTGCCGGTGCTGCTGGGCAGCGCCACGCCCTCGCTGGAAACCCTGCACAACGCCCGGGCCGGACGCTACATCCACCTGCGTCTGCGCCGCCGCGCCGGCGAAGCGCGGCCACCGGCGGTGCGGATCGTCGATGTGCGCAAGCGCCCGCTGCAGGCCGGCCTGGCCCCGGAAACCCTGCACATGATCGAGGCCGCGCTGCATGACGGTGGCCAGGTGCTGGTGTTCAAGAACCGCCGCGGCTACGCCCCGGTGCTGCTGTGCCACGACTGCGGCTGGAGCGCGCAGTGCCCGCGCTGCAGCACCCCGGCCCAGGGCACGCCGCTGACCGTGCACGCCGGTGGCGGGCGCCTGGTCTGCCACCACTGCGGCCACCGCCAGCCGCGGCCGCTGGCCTGCCCGGCCTGCGCCAGCCTGGCCCTGCAGCCGCAGGGCGTGGGTACGGAACGGCTGGAGGAACTGCTGGCCGAACGCTTCGCGCAGTGGCCGGTGCTGCGCTTCGACCGCGGCACCACCGCCCGCCGCGACGGCCTGGCGAAACTGCTGGCCGAACTGGGTGACAGGCCCGGCATCCTGGTCGGCACCCAGATCCTGGCCAAGGGCCACGACCTGCCCCGGCTGACCCGGGTGGTGGTGGTGGGCGTGGACGAAGGCCTGTTCTCCTCCGATTTCCGCGCCGGCGAGAAGCTGGCCCAGCTGCTGGTCCAGGTCGCCGGCCGCGCCGGCCGCGCGCAACGCCCCGGCGAGGTGTGGTGGCAGACCCACCATCCCGACCACCGCCTGCTGCACGACCTGATCGGCGGCGGCTACGACCGCTTCGCCGACGACGAACTGGCCCAGCGCCAGGCCGCCGGCTTCCCGCCCTTCGCCCACCTGGCCCTGCTGCGTGCCGAGGCCACACAGGCCGAGGCGGCCACGGCCTTGCTGCAGGCGGCGCGGACGCTGCTGGGTGAGGCCGCCACGCGGGCGGCGCCCGGCACGACGGCAGCGGCGCCGGTGGAGCTGCTCGGCCCGCTGACCGCGCCGATGCCACGCCGCGCCGGCCGCTACCGCATGCAACTGCTGCTGTCCTCGGCCTCGCGCCCGGCCCTGCATGCGCGCCTGGATGCAGTGCTGCCGGCGATCCATGCCCTGCCCGAGGCCCGCCGCGCGCGCTGGTCGCTGGACGTGGACCCGGTCGACCTGTACTGAGGTCGTCGCGCCACGGCTACATGGCCAACCTCAGCCTGTGCTACTCCGCTGCAGTCGCGCCGGCACGCGTCCCCCGCGCTTCCGGGTGGCGTTTGTCCCGCAGATGGATCGCCAGCTCCTGGCGCCGGATTTCGAACAGTCCGGACGCGACAACCAGATCACTGAGTTTCCGATAGCCATAGTTGCGCGAATCGAAGGACGCGCGGTTGGCGATCTGGGTCCCCACTGCACCAAGGAATGCCCAGCCATGGTCATCAGCCACCGCCTCGACCGCACTGCGCAGCAGGTTGACCAGCTTGGTGTCGCTGCGAAGCTCGGTCGGCGTGCGCGGATTCATCGCATGCGACGCGTGGGTTTTCGCGGTGCCGGCCGCCGCAGGCACCGGGTCGCGCACCGCGGGCGGGGGTGCCGTAACGGGCGCATCGCCCAACGCCTCCAGGTAGGTGAACTGGGAGCAGGCATTGACGAAAGGTTCCGGGGTCTTGTTCTCACCGAATCCATACACCTTCACTCCATCGGTAAGCAGTCGCATCACCAGCGGAGTGAAGTCCGCATCGCTGGACACGATCACGAATCCGTCCAGGTTGCGCGCGTAGAGCAGGTCCATGGCATCAACCACCATCGCCATGTCCGACGCGTTCTTGCCCTTCGAATAGGCAAATTGCTGGATCGGCCGGATCGCGTATTCGTGCAACACCGCCTCCCACTGCTTGAGGTGCGGGCTCTTCCAGTTGCCATAGGCACGCCTGACGTTGGCCACCCCGTGCCGCGCGACTTCGGCAAGAACTTCGTCGATCTTGGATGCTGGCGCGTTGTCGGCGTCGATCAGCAGCGCGATTCGTTTCTCGGATTCGGCCACGGCAAGTCTCCATGCAGCCACACGGCCGCGATGGGAACAGTCTTGCACAGCCCGGCTCCTACACACCCGAGCGCACGGATGTTGGGCGGCACGGTCGAAGCCACGACCCTACAGCTGGCGAAAGACGCGGTGGTGCGAGGATGGGGCGCAAGCAGGCCATGGATGGCCTGCGCTCGCCTGTTGGAGCCAGGGACGGCGCAGCCAGGCGATGCGCCCCATCCCCGCACTGCCGCGGCTCCGGCCGAAGCCGGTGGACCCGGGAGCCAGCCTCCGGCACCGCACTGCCATCCTCCCCGCAATTTCCGCTACCCTGCGCAACCGTGATGGCGTCCTCGCTCCTGCTGCTGTTCGACCTGATCGGCACCTTCGTGTTCGCCCTCAGCGGCGGCATCGTCGCCGTGCGCTACCGGCTGGACCTGTTCGGGGTGCTGGTGCTGGCCTGCGCGGCCGCGGTCTCCGGCGGCATCACCCGCGACGTGCTGATCGGCGCCCAGCCGCCCGCGGCGCTGGCCGACTGGCGCTACCTGGCCGCCGCGATCCTGGCCGGCGTGGTCACCTTCCGCTGGCACGAGACGATCGAACGGATGCGCAACCCGGTGCAACTGTTCGACGCCGCCGGCCTGGCCCTGTTCGCGGTGCTGGGCACGGAGAAGGCGCTCAAATTCGGACTGTCGCCCTTCGCCGCGACCCTGCTGGGCATGATGAGCGGGATCGGCGGCGGCATCGTGCGCGACCTGCTGGTGGCACGCACCCCGGTGGTGCTGCAGGCCGAGCTGTACGCGGTGGCCGCCCTGGCCGGCGGCGGCGTGGTCGCGGTGGCGTACGTACTGGGCTGGCCGTCGACCCCGGCGATGGCGATCGGCGCGCTGGCCTGCTTCGGCCTGCGCTACATGGCCATCCGCTACGGCTGGCACCTGCCTCGGGCACGCCCACCGGACGCAAGCTAGGCCGCGCCGCGCCCGGCATGCACGCGGTCAAACGCGAACGGCCCGGGGATGCCGGGCCGTTCGCCATTGCA
>JAGOWL010000204.1 GCA_018060215.1 Pseudoxanthomonas sp. | reverse complement strand
TGCTGCTGGGCACCAATTCGTCGGGGAAATCCTCGCTGATCCAGAGCCTGCTGCTGCTCAAGCAGACGGTGCAGTCGCCCGACCGCAGCATCCACCTGAACCTGGGCGGCGACGAGACCGACGATCTGTACGACTTCGGCGGCTTCGACAGCGTGCTGCACCAGGGCGCGCGCGCCCGGCAGTTCGGCATCGCCCTGGACTTCCACAATGCCGGTGACTTGCGGGTGCCTGACGGTCGCTTCGAGTGCAGCTACGGGCAAACCTCCAGCGGCGCGGTGGTGGTGCAATCGTTGTTGCTTGCGTCGGGAAAGCGGCAGTTTCGCGCGGTGCGCCGTGACCGCGGCACATTCTCCGTCTACGTCGATCGCGAGTCGCAGCCGCGTGGCAAGGGCCGCCATCTGGCGCCGGAGCGTTCGATCGCGTTGCCGGCCGAGGCGGTGGCGCTGCTGGGCGTGGACGGGCAACTGGCCCAGGATCTGAGTCTGAGCCTGCGCCGGGCGCTGGAGAACATCGCCTACCTCGGGCCACTTCGGCGCAAGCCCGAGCGCGACTACACCTGGAACAAGAGCAATCCCGGTGAGATCGGCAGCGATGGCCACCGCGCGGTCGACGTACTGCTGGCCAGCGCGCTGCTCAAGGGCGACGAACAGGCCCAGGTGATCGAAGGGGTGTCGCGCTGGCTTTCGCGCATGCGCCTGGCCGACCGCCTGGAGGTCAGGCAGCAGGGGCGGTCCAACCGCTACGCCCTGATCGTGCGCCGCGGCGACACGGTCTGCAACCTGCACGACGTGGGCATCGGCATCTCGCAGGTGCTGCCGGTGCTGGCGGTGGCCCATTTCGCTCCGCGTGGCAGCGCCATCCTGCTCGAAGAGCCCGAGATCCACCTGCACCCGCAGGCGCAGGCGGTGCTGGCCGAACTGTTCGTGGAGGTCAGCCGCGAGCGCGGCGTGCAGTTCATCGTGGAGACCCATTCAGAGCACCTGTTCCGGCGCCTGCAGACGCTGCTGGCGGCGGAGAAGGCCGAGCCTCAGGACTGCGCCATGTACTTCGTCGAGCGCGAGTCCGGCGCGGCGCACATGCGTGCCTTGCACCTGGACCGCTTCGGTCGGGTGGGCAACTGGCCCGAGGGCTTCTTCGGCGACGCACTGGGCGAGACCCGGGAACAGGCGCGGCTGATGTTCGAGCGGCGCAGGCGGGAGGTTGGATGAGGCCGCGCTACGTCGTCGACACCAACGTGCTGATCGCCGCAAGTGCCGCCGATCCGGTCAACCCGAAGGACATCGACGCCACCCCGGACGTGCCGGAATTGCGCGAGCAGGTCTGGGATTGGCTGGACCGGTTCCAGCGTGGCGATTCGCGCATGGTGCTGGACGCCTCGGGCCGGATCATGGAGGAGTACACCCGCAAGCTGGGATTCAACGACTTCGGCATCCAGGTTGTCATGCACAAGTGGAGTACCGCGGCGGTGGACGACGTGGACGTGGTTTACGACGAGGACGGCAGCGCGATCCTGCCGACCGCGCTGGCCGCCCTGGTCCACGACGGGGCCGATCGCAAGATGGTGGCCGCGGCGCTGGCCTCCAGACAGGTGTTTGGCGAAGGCTGTATCGTTTTTGCCGGCGACACCGACTGGCACGACTGGGAGGACGGGTTGTTGGCGCACGAGTTGTTGCTGGAGCCGATCATCGAGGCCTGGTCGCGGGCCAAGCATGTCGAGAAGCTGGAGCGATGAACGCCGAGGCGGGCTTCTTCCGCTTTCCGACGACGCCGCACCTGGCCTGGCTGGGGGGCGGCGCCACGCCGCGCGAGGACAAGGTGCTGACCCCGACCGAGGCCGCCGAACTTCTCGCAGGCGAAGTGGTGGTCGAGGAAAAGCTGGACGGCGCCAACCTGGGCTGGTCGCTGGACGCCGACGGTAGTCTGCGCGCGCAGAACCGCGGCCAGTACCTGACCCATCCGCATGCCGGCCAGTTCGCGCGGTTGCCGGCATGGGAAGCGATCCACGGCCAGGCACTGCGCGAAGCGCTCACCCCGGAGCTGATCCTGTTCGGCGAATGGTGCGCGGCCCGGCACTCGCTGGAGTACGACCTGCTGCCGGACTGGTTCCTCGCCTTCGACGTGTACGACCGCGCCGAAGGCTGCTTCTGGAGCACCGAACGCCGCAACGAACTGGCTGCACGCATCGGCGTGCAGACCGTGCCGCAGGTGCTGCTGGGCCACACCGACGTCGCCACGCTGGAGCGGATCCTGGCCGAGTGGCCCAGCCGTTACCGCAGCGGCCCGATGGAGGGCGTGGTGGTGCGCCGCGAGGATGCGGATCACGGCCTGGCGCGCGCCAAGCTGGTCCGTGCCGATTTCACCCAGGCCATCGAAGGCCACTGGCGCAACCGTGCGATCGAGTGGAACCGGGTGAGCTACCCGTAGGAGTCGGGAAGACCGGGCATGCGGCCGTGGAAATGCGCCTGCGACCCGGTGCATCCGGGTCGCCGACCCGTCGCCCCCACCGGCACGCTCAACGCATGTGCTGGCCACCGTTCATCGACAGGTTGCTGCCGGTCAGGTATCCGGCCAGCTCGCTGGCGACGAAGGCCACCAGCGCGGCCAGCTCCTCGGGCCGGCCCAGCCGCCCGACCGGGATCTCGGCCACGATCCGCTCCACGATTTCCGCCGGCATGCCGGTCACCAGTTGCGTGGCCAGGTAGCCGGGCGAGACGGTGTTGACGGTCACGCCCTTGCGCGCCACTTCCTGCGCCAGCGCCTTGGTGAAGCCATGGATGCCGGCCTTGGCCGCCGAGTAGTTGGTCTGGCCGAACTGGCCCTTGTCGCCGTTGACCGAGGAGATGTTGACGATCCGTCCCCAGCCGCGCCCGAGCATGCCGTCGATGAAGGGTCGGGTGACGTTGAACATCGAGTCCAGGTTGACCCGCAGCACCGCGTCCCAGTTGTCCTTGCTCAGCTTGCGGAAGGTCGCGTCGCGGGTGATGCCGGCGTTGTTGACCAGGATGTCCACGGCGTGGCCATCGGCGGCGATGGCCGCGGCCATG
>JAGOWL010000203.1 GCA_018060215.1 Pseudoxanthomonas sp. | reverse complement strand
TCGGTGAGCGCGCGCTGGACCTCGCCGGTGCGCATGCCGCTGCTGACGCTGATTTCCTCGCGCGCGGCGGCCATGGCCTCCGGCGGCAGCGAATCGGCACAGGTGCGCTGGCCGTTCTGGGTCCAGCAGTACAGCTTCTTGCCGGTGCCACCCTTGTCCTGCGCGGCCACGGGCAAGGCCAGCCCGGCCGCCAGCGCGACCAGCACCGAACCCAGCATCGTCGTGTTCACTGGCGTCACGGCAGCCCCCTGCTGTCTTCAGCCCGTCGGAGCGCAGCCGTAGCGGGCCCGGTAGGCCTGCAACGGAGCGCGGTACCCGGCCAGTGTGTCGTTTCCGTCGGTGAATGCAAGCAGGTCGGCCAGCCCGGCCACCGCCAGCACCGGCACCCCGGCCTGCGCGGCCACCGCCTGCGCGGCCGAGCGACGGTCGGCTTCGCCGGCGATCTCCTGGCGGTCCAGCGCCACCACGATCCCGGCGACCGTGCCGCCGGCATCGGCGATGATCCCCAGCGCCTCGCGGATCGCGGTGCCGGCGGTGATCACATCGTCCACCACCAGCACCCGGCGCCCGGCCAGCGGCGCGCCGATCAGGCTGCCGCCCTCGCCGTGGGCCTTGGCCTCCTTGCGGTTGAACGCCAGCGGCAGGTCGCGGCCGCGGCGCGCGTACTCGCAGGCCAGCGCCGTGGCCAGCGGGATGCCC
Source organism: Pseudoxanthomonas sp. (assembly GCA_018060215.1). Classification (GTDB taxonomy): domain Bacteria; phylum Pseudomonadota; class Gammaproteobacteria; order Xanthomonadales; family Xanthomonadaceae; genus Pseudoxanthomonas. The sequence continues at coordinate 2,364 of JAGOWL010000203.1, read as the reverse complement.
TTGTAGGCCGGCCCGAACAGCAGGTCGAAGTCCAGTCCGGACGCCTCGATCGCATCGGCATAGCAGCCGGCCAGGGCGGCGATGCTGGCCCCGCGGTCGAAGCGGCCGGCGTTGAAGAAGTACGGCGACACGCGCCCGGACTTGAGGGTGAACTCGCCGAAGCGCAGGGCGTCGGCATCCAGGGCCAGTTGCAGGAAGCGGGTGCGGTGGTCGGACATCGGCAAGCAGGAGTGGTATGGGGGAGCATCAAGGATACCCGTCGCCTGGCACGGTTTCCGTCCGGCGCATTCCAGATGCCCCGGCAGCGGCGGGATTCGCTAGGCTAGCCGCTGTTCCCGATTACTGCCTTCCCGCATGCGCATCATCAGCTTCAACGCCAATGGCATCCGTTCGGCGGCCAGCAAGGGTTTCTTCGACTGGCTGGACGGGCAGGCCGCCGACGTGGTCTGCGTGCAGGAGACCAAGGCGCAGGAAGACCAGCTCACCGACCCGCGCTTCCGCCCCGACGGGCACCACTGTTTCTACCGGGATGCGACGACCAAGAAGGGCTACAGCGGGGTGGCGATCTACGCCCGGCGCGAGCCGGACGAGGTGCGCACCGCGCTGGGTCGACCCGACTTCGACGAGGAGGGGCGCTACATCGAGGCGCGCTTCGGCAAGTTGAGCGTGGTGTCGTTCTACATCCCGTCCGGGTCGTCGGGCGAGCTGCGCCAGGGCTACAAGTTCCAGATCATGGAGTGGCTCAAACCCATACTGGACCAGTGGCTGGCCAGCGGCCGCGACTACGTGCTGTGCGGGGACTGGAACATCGTCCGCAGCGAGCTGGACATCCGCAACTGGAAGTCCAACCAGAAAAACTCCGGTTGCCTGCCGGCCGAGCGCGACTGGCTCAACGGCTTGTGTGCGGACCGCGAAGACGAGGCGGATGCGAAGGCCGGGCGCGGCTGGGTCGATGCCTACCGGGTGCTCCATCCGCAGGGCCAGGACTACACCTGGTGGAGCAACCGCGGCGCGGCGCGGGCCAACAACGTCGGCTGGCGGATCGACTACCAGCTGGCCAGCCCGTCGCTGCGCGGGCGTCTGCGCGACTGCTCGATCCATACCGGGCAGCGCTTTTCCGACCATGCGCCGTTCACGGTGGACTACGCGGAGGGCGGCCGATGAACACCGGACCGCAAGCACCGGCCGGCCCGGCGACGCCCAAACCGTCGTACAAGGGCTGGGCCGGCATTCGCCGCGCCTTTGGCACCCCCTCGGCCTTGACCCTGGCGGTGCTCGGCTTCGGCTCTGGCCTGCCGTTCCTGGCGATCGCATCGCTGACCCTGTCCACGCGCCTGCGTGACTCGGGGCTGGACCTGCACAGCATCGGCCTGATCAGCCTGGCCAGCGTCTTCTACCTGTTCAAGTTCCTGTGGGCGCCACTGCTGGACCGTTACGTGTTCGCGCCGCTGGGTTTCCTGGGCCGGCGCCGTTCGTGGCTGCTGGCCGCCCAGGCGGGCGTGGGCCTGGGCCTGGCGGCGTTGGCGTTCACCCGGCCCGAGCTGGGCGTGGCGCCGCTGGTGGGCTGGGTGCTGTTCACCTCCTTTGCCGGCGCGACCCAGGATTCGGTGGTGGATGCGTACCGGATCGAGATCGCGCCGGCCGACGCGCAGGCGGCGCTGGCGGCCACCTACACCCTGGGCTACCGCATCGGCCTGATCGTCGGCGGCGCCGGGGCCCTGTACCTGGCCGAGTTCGCCGGCTGGAAGGCGGCCTACCTGGGCATGGCCGCGCTGATGGCGCTGCCGCTGCTGGCCACCGTGCTCAGTGGCGAACCGGCGGTGCGCGAACTGACCGTGCAACGGCGGATCGATTTCCTCGGCGCGTTCTGGCAGCCGTTCGCCAGTTTCTTCCGCAACAACGGCGTGACCTTCGGCATCGCCCTGCTGCTGTTCGTGGGCCTGTTCAAGTTTCCCGACCAGGTGATCGGGGTGATGGCCGGGCCGTTCTATCTCGACTCGGGCTACACCAAGGCCGACATCGCCACGGTGTCCAAGCTGTACGGGATCTGGGCCGGGATCGGCGGCGCGTTCCTGGGGGGCGTGTGCGTGGCCGCGTTCGGCTTCCGGCGCATGCTGCTGGTGGCCGCGCTGGGGGTGGCGTTGTCGAACCTGGCGTTCCTGCTGATGGCGCACTATCCGGCGCAGATATGGGCGTTCTACGCGGCCATCACCGCCGACAACATCTTCCAGGGCTTCGCCGGCACCACCCTGATCGCGTTCATGTCCTCGCTGACCGACCGCAACTTCACCGCCACCCAGTTCGCGCTGATGGTGTCGCTGGCCAACCTGCCGGGCAAGTTCGCCGGCGGCCTGTCCGGCTACC
>JAGOWL010000202.1 GCA_018060215.1 Pseudoxanthomonas sp. | reverse complement strand
ACCGCGCTGTCGATCCCGCGCGCGGTGGGCATGATGATGGGCGCCTGGTTCCTGTTCTCGGCCTTCGGCGAGATCATCGCCGGCCGTCTGGGCACCTGGGCGGCCATGCCCCAGGACGCCACCCGCGAATACGCGCTGTCGGTCTATTCGGGCGTGTTCACCCAGATGATGTGGATCGGCCTGGTCGCCGGCGCACTGCTGTTCGCCGCCACCCCGCTGCTCAAGCGCCTGACCCGCGGCTGAGTCCGGCCAGCCCCCAGGGACCGGGGGCCGCAGCGGCGCATCCAGCCGGGCCTGCCGGGCGCTCAAGGAGACATGCTCATGCCTTCCCGCCGGGATTTCCTTGCCATGGTGCCGGTGGCCGCGCTCGGCCCCGCGATCCTGACACCGGCCGACGCGCGGGCGCAGGCCAGTCCCGCCGCCGCCAGCGGAGCGCAGGCGATCAACGCCTCCGTCTTCCGGGGTGAGCACATCCGGTCGGTCACCGCCGTCACCGAGGTGTTCGGGCGCAGCCAGCGCAGCACCGCGGCCATCGTCGAATACGACGCCCCGATCGCGAACGCAGGCGTGGCCGCGTCCGACTGGTCCGTCGCCGGACGCAGCATCACGCGGTCCTACGCCAACGACCGCGCCGAAAAGGCGGCCGAGGGCCGCGACGGGCGTTTCGTCGTGCTCGAACTCGATCCCGAGGATGCGGGCGCCGTGGTCTTCGCGCCCAACGTGGAGCAGCCGGCAACGCTGATGGTGTCGCAGGTCGCACCCGTGCGGACAGTCGCCGGCGTGACCTGTGCCGCCACGACGACCGCAGTCATCAACACGCGCCAGCTGAACCTGATCGTGGACGATTTCCAGCAGTTCCGCTTCACCGACCCCGAGACCGGCCTGCTGCTCGCCTACAACCTCTTCGTGCCCAGGGACTACGACAGCTCAAAGGCCTATCCGCTGGTGCTGTTCATGCACGATGCCGGCGTGACCGGCAGCAACCCGCTGCGCACGCTGCAGCAGGGCCTGGGCGCGGTGTCCTTCGCCAGTCCCGCCGACCAGGCCCGGCACCCGGCCTTCGTGCTGGCTCCGCAGTACCCGGTCGCCATCGCCAACGATGCCTCGCAGGTCAACGACTATGCCGACATCACCGTACGCCTGATCCACGAGCTGTCGACCCGTTACCGCATCGACCCGCGCCGCCTGTACACGACCGGCCAGTCGGGCGGCTGCATGACCTCCATCGCGCTCAACATCAAGCACCCGGACTTGTTCGCCGCCTCGCTGCTGGTGGCCGGCCAGTGGGATCCGGCGCAAGTGGCGCCGATGGCCAAGCACAAGCTGTGGATCATCGTCGCGCAGGACGACGCCAAGGCCTATCCCGGCATGAACGCCATCACCGGGGTGCTGGAGCGGAACGGCGCGAAGGTCACGCGCAGTGTCTGGGATGGGCGCTCGGACGCGGCCGGCTTCCAGAAATCGGTCGATGCCATGCTGAAGGACGGGCCGGACAGCAACGTCTACTACACGGCCTTGCGCCAGGGCACGGTCATTCCCGAGGGGGTGAACGTCAATGGCGGATCGGGCCATGTCTGGACCTGGCCGATCGCCTACGCCATCCCCGGCGTGCGCCACTGGCTGCTGCAGCAGCACAGGTAGCGCATCCGCACATTGCGAGGGGACGGCATCCGCCCCGTCGACGCGAGGATCAGCGCGTTGTCTAGAACGGGATGTCGTCGTCGGGGAAATCGTCGAAGCCGCCGGCCTGCTGCGCGGCCGGCGCCGGTTCCCCGCGCTGGGCGGGGGCACTGTCGCGGCGTGGCGGCGCGCTGCGCTGCGGACGATCCTCGCCATAGCCACCACCGGAGCGCTGGCCATCGCCGCCGCCCAGCATCTGCATGTCGTCGCCGATGATGTCGGTGGTGTAGTGCTTGACCCCGTCCTTCTCGTAGCTGCCGTACTCCAGGCGGCCTTCGATATAGACCTGACGGCCCTTCTTCAGGTACTCGCCGGCGACTTCGGCGGTCTTTCCAAACAGCTTGACCCGGTGCCACTCGGTCTTTTCCTGGAAGTTGCCGTCGCGGTCCTTGCGCGAGGATGTGGTTGCCACGCTGAGCGTGGCGATGGCCATGCCGCCCTGGGTGTACTTCACGTCCGGATCGTTGCCGAGGTTGCCGACCAGGATCACCTTGTTGATGCCACGCGCCATGATTGTCGATTCCTGTTCTGCCCCGGCCAAGCCCGGTTGCAGGATATTGAAGTATAGCCGTCCACCCCGGCGCCAGTCCCGCGCAGCCCACGCCGCTGTAGGGAAACACCCCGCCTTCACCTTATAATTCAGGGACTTTCCCGAGCGACGCGCATGCCCGACCTGCCTGCCCCCCCCGCCCCTGCCAGCCTGCCGCAGATCCAGGCCCTGGCGGCCGCCGACATGGCCGCGGTCGACGCCCTGATCCGCAGCCGCCTGGCCTCGGACGTGGTCCTGATCAACCAGGTCGCCGAGCACATCGTTTCGGCCGGCGGCAAGCGCCTGCGGCCGATGCTGGTGGTGCTGGCCGGCCAGGCCACGGCCGGCCCGGCCGGGGCCGGCGCCGACCACCACCAGCTGGCGGCGATCGTCGAGTTCATCCACACCTCCACCCTGCTGCACGACGATGTGGTCGACGAGTCCGACCTGCGCCGCGGCCGCAGTACCGCCAACGCGATCTGGGGCAATGCCGCCAGCGTGCTGGTCGGCGACTTCCTGTATTCGCGCAGCTTCCAGCTGATGGTCGAACTGGACCGGATGGACGTGATGCGCCTGCTGGCCGACACCACCAACCGGATCGCCGAAGGCGAGGTGCTGCAACTGCTGCACGTGCGCAACCCGGACACCGACGAGGCCGCCTACCTGCGCGTGATCGAGCGCAAGACCGCGGTGCTGTTCGCCGCCGGCACCCGCCTGGGCGCGATGGCCTCCGGCGCCGACGCGGCCACCGCGCAGGCGCTGTACGACTACGGCATGGCCCTGGGCCATGCCTTCCAGATCGCCGACGACGTGCTCGACTACAGCGCCGATGCGGCCGACCTGGGCAAGAACCTGGGCGACG
>JAGOWL010000085.1 GCA_018060215.1 Pseudoxanthomonas sp. | reverse complement strand
GGGGCGGTCATCGGATGCAGGCCCACCACTTCGGCCTGCGACTGCAGCATCGCCGCCACCGGTGCCTGTTTGAGCGAGGTCACGTCCAGCCACAGCCGGCCGCGCTCGCGCCCGGCGGACAGTTCCACGTAGCGCGCCACCAGCGCCGGCACCGCGCGGATCGGTGCGGCGAACACCAGCACGTCGGCGTGTTGGACCAGTTGCTCGGGCGTGTCGCTGGCCGGATCGGCCGGATCGTGGCCCAGCACGCGCAGGCCCATCCGCTGTTCGAAGTAGCCGCGCAGCCAGCGGCCATAGGCCCCGGCGCTGCCGACCAGCCCGACCACCGGGGCCACAGGCGGCGGGAGGGCATCGTTGCCGCCGGACGGGCGTTCGGTCGTACTGCTCATGCGCGCAGCCCAGGGGAGGAACTGCGCATGCTAGCGCGCAGCCTGCCCGCGGGTGCGCAGCGTTTCAGCGGCAACCGACACACCGGACCGCCGCCGCCCGCCCGCTCAGGACGAGGTGATCCGGCCGAAGAACGACTTCACCCCGTCGATGAAGGTGGCCGAACGCGGGGAATGCCGACGCGCGTCCTCGCCGCTGAAGGTGGCCTCGAACTTCTCCAGCAGCTCGCGCTGCTCGGCGTTGAGGTTGACCGGCGTCTCCACCACCACCCGGCAATACAGGTCGCCCGGAGTGCGGCTGCGCACCGAACGCACGCCCTTGCCGCGCAGGCGGAACACCCGGCCGGCCTGGGTTTCGGCGGGAATACGGATCTCGGCCTCACCGTCCAGGGTGGGCACGTTGACGGTGTCGCCCAGGGCCGCCTGCGAGATCCGGATCGGCACCTCGCAATGCAGGTCGTCGCCATCGCGGCGGAAGATCTCGTGTTCGCGCACCCGCACTTCCACGTACAGGTCGCCCGGCGGCGTGCCCGGCGGCCCGGCCTCGCCCTCGCCCTGCAGGCGCACGCGGTCACCATTGTCCACCCCGGCCGGGATTTTCACCGACAGGGTCTTGTCGTCCTCGATCCGGCCCGCGCCCCGGCAGTGCCGGCACGGATTGCGGATCGCCTGGCCGCGACCGCCGCAATCCGGGCAACCCTGCTGCATGGTGAAGATGCCGCGCTGGAAGCGCACCTGGCCGCGCCCGTGGCAGGTGCCGCAGGTCTCGACCTGGCCATCCTCCGAACCGCTGCCCTTGCAGTGGCCGCAGTCGGACAGGGTCGGGATCTCGATGCGCTTCTCGACCCCGGCCACCGCTTCTTCCAGGTCCAGCTCCATCACGTAGCCGATGTCGGCGCCCCGCCGGGCCCCGCGCGGACCGCCGGCGCCGCCGAAGATCGAACCGAAGATGTCGCCGAAGATGTCGTTCATGTCCGGCCCCTGGCCGGCCCCGCCACCCATGCCGTGCTCGAAAGCCGCATGCCCGTGGGCGTCGTAGGCACGCCGCCGCGACGGATCGGCCAGCACCTCGTAGGCCTCCTTGCACTCCTTGAACGCCGCCTCGGCGGCGGCGTCGCCCGGATTGCGGTCCGGGTGGTGCTTCATGGCGCAGCGGCGATAGGCCTTCTTCAGCTCTTCGTCACCGGCATTGCGGGCCACGCCCAGGACTTCGTAGTAGTCGCGCTTGCTCATCGGGATTCCATCAGACCTTCATGACACAGCCCGCGCCAGCTTCTCGATGGCGCGGGCTGCGTGTACCGCCGGCGCCGTGGCGCCGCGGCGGCTTACTTCTTCTCGTCGTCCTTGACTTCGGTGAACTCGGCGTCGACGACGTCGTCCTGGCCACCGCCGGCGTCGCCACCGGCGGCACCGGCATCGCCCTGGGAAGCCGCAGCCGCGGCCGCGTACAGCGACTGCCCGGCCTCCTCCAGCACCTTGGCCCTGGCCTCGATCTGGGCCTTGTCGTCGCCCTTGAGCGCGGTCTCCAGGTCGGCGATGGCAGCTTCGACGCGGCCGATCACGTCACCGGGCACCTTGCTGCCGTGCTCGGCAATGGCGCTGCGGGTGGCGTGGACCAGGCCGTCGGCCTGGTTGCGCGCCTGCACCAGCTCGTGGAACTTCTGGTCCTCCTCGCGGTGCGATTCGGCGTCGGCGACCATGCGCGCGATCTCCTCGTCCGACAGGCCCGAACCGGCCTTGATCTCGACCTTCTGTTCCTTGCCGGTCTTCTTGTCCTTGGCGGTGACGTGGACGATGCCGTTGGCGTCGATGTCGAACGACACCTCCACCTGCGGCATGCCGCGCGGCGCCGCATCGATGCCGGTCAGGTCGAACTTGGCCAGCGACTTGTTGAAGCGGGCCTGTTCGCGCTCACCCTGCAGCACGTGCACGGTCACCGCCGACTGGTTGTCCTCGGCAGTGGAGAAGGTCTGCGCGGCCTTGGTCGGGATGGTGGTGTTCTTCTCGATGATCTTGGTGAACACCCCGCCCAGAGTCTCGATGCCCAGGCTCAGCGGGGTCACGTCCAGCAGCAGCACGTCCTTGACGTCACCGGCCAGCACGCCACCCTGCACCGCCGCGCCCAGGGCCACGGCTTCGTCCGGGTTGACGTCCTTCTTCGGCTCCTTGCCGAAGAATTCGGTCACCGCCGCCTGCACCTTGGGCATGCGGGTCTGGCCGCCGACCAGGATCACCTCGCCGATGTCGCTGGCGCGCAGGCCGGCGTCCTTGAGCGCGGTGCGGCACGGCTCGATGGTCTTCTTCACCAGGTCGTCCACCAGCGCCTCGAGCTTGGCCCGGGTCAGCTTGATGGTCAGGTGCTTGGGGCCGGAGGCGTCGGCGGTGATGTAGGGCAGGTTGACTTCGGTCTGCTGGGCGCTGGAGAGCTCGATCTTGGCGCGCTCGGCCGCGTCCTTCAGGCGCTGCAGGGCCAGCGGATCCTTGCGCAGGTCGATACCCTGGTCCTTCTGGAACTCCTCGACCAGATAGTCGATCACGCGCGCGTCGAAGTCCTCGCCACCCAGGAAGGTGTCGCCGTTGGTGGCCAGCACTTCGAACTGCTTCTCGCCGTCGACCGAGGCAATTTCAATAATCGACACGTCGAAGGTGCCGCCGCCCAGGTCATAGACCACGATCTTGCGGTCGGCGCCGCCCTTGTCCAGGCCGTAGGCCAGGGCCGCGGCGGTGGGCTCGTTGATGATGCGCTTGACGTCCAGGCCGGCGATGCGGCCGGCGTCCTTGGTCGCCTGGCGCTGGGAGTCGTTGAAGTAGGCCGGCACGGTGATGACCGCGGCGGTGACCGTCTCGCCCAGGAAGGCCTCGGCGGTCTTCTTCATCTTCTCCAGCACCTTGGCCGAGATTTCCTGCGGGGCCATCCTGCGGCCGTCACTGGTGGACACCCAGGCATCGCCATTGTCGTGCTTGTCGATGCCGTAGGGCACCAGGTTCAGGTCCTTTTGCACTTCGGCGTCGGTGAACTTGCGGCCGATCAGGCGCTTGACCGCGTAGAAGGTGTTCTTCGGGTTGGTGACCGCCTGGCGCTTGGCCGGCGCGCCGACCAGCACTTCGCCGTCCTTGGTGTAGGCCACGATCGACGGGGTGGTGCGGTCGCCCTCGGCGTTCTCGATCACCCGGGCCTTGCCGCCCTCCATGATCGCCACGCAGGAATTGGTGGTGCCCAGGTCGATGCCGATGATCTTGCTCATTGTGTGCTCCCTCGGGAATTGGTGTGGCCGCGATGGCGGCCCTGACGTCTAGATGTGGTCGTGCCGGCGCCGTTCAAGTGGCGGCGCGGCGCGGATGAAAGCCGCGTTCAGTCGTGGCGTGCCACCACCACCAGCGCCGGGCGCAGCAGGCGGTCGTTGAGCAGGTAGCCCTTCTGGAACACCTGCAGCACGCTGCCCGGCGCGGCCTGGCCAGGATCGGCCTGACTGATGGCCTGGTGGTGGTCGGGATTGAACGGCTGCCCGGCCGGGTCGACCACGGCCAGGCCGTTGTCGGCGGCCACCTTGAGCAACTGGCGGAAGGTCAGCTCCAGTCCGTCCTTGAGCGGGCCGTCCTGGCCGGCGGCGGCGGCCAGGCCGGCGTCGAGGCTGTCGAATACCGGCAGCAGCTCGCCCAGCAGGCGCTCGTTGGCGAAGCGGCGGGCCTGCTCGACATCCCGGGCCAGGCGCTTGCGCTGGTTCTCCAGGTCGGCGCGCTCGCGCAGGGAATCGGCGCGCAGCTGTTCCAGCTCGCCGCGCAGGGCCTCGATCTCGTCGTACAACTGCGCCTCCGGCGCGGCCTGGGCGTCTTCGCCCGGGATCGGGGTGGGGGTATGGCTCATCGACATCGGCTCCGTGGCGGCCCACGGTGGCCACCCATCCCCGACCCAATGGGGGCCGCGACCGGGCGATTCAAGGCGAGGTCGAACCCGGCGGCGATGCCGCCGCGCCGGGCGCTGGCTTCAGGACACCGGCCCCGGTGTCTCGCGCGGAGTCTGCAGCGCCGCGCCCAGTACCTCGGCGGCCGCCTGGACCACCGGGATCACCCGTTCGTAAGCCATCCGGGTCGGCCCGATCACGCCCAGCACGCCCAGCACCTGGCCGCCGGCGCCGTAGGGCGCGGTGACCAGCGAGACCCCGTCCAGCGGCGCCAGCCCGGTTTCCTCGCCAATGAAGATGCGCACGCCCGGGGCGCGCTGGGTGCGCTCGAGCAGCTGCAGGATCTCGCGCTTGCGGGCGAAGGCCTCGAACAGCTCGCGCAGCCGCTCCACGTCCGACAGGTCCTGCAGACCCATCAGCCGGGTCTGCCCGGCCAGGACCATGTCGTCGCCCGGCGGCTCCAGGGCCTGCTCGGCCAGCTCCACCGACTGGGCCAGCAGCAGCTCCATCTCGTCGCGGGCCTGGCGCAGTTCGTGCAGCAGGGTCGCGCGGATCTGCGCCAGCGGGCGGCCGGCGCAATGGGCATTGAGGTAGTTGGCGACTTTTTCCAGTTCGGCCGGCTCGAAGCTGCGCTGCGGTTCGACCACCCGGTTCTGCACCTCGCCATCGGCGAACACCACGATCGCCAGTACCCGGCGCCCGCCCAGCGGCACGAAGTCGATCTGGCGGAAGGCGAACTGTTCGCGCCGCGGCGCGCCGACCACACCGACGAAATGGGTCATCGCCGACAGCAGTTCCGAGGCGTTGCCGAGCAGGGCCTGGGTGCCGCCGCCGGTCCCGGCGGTGAGCTCGGCGCGCAGCCGGGCCAGTTCGCGCTCCCCCAGCGAGCGCACCTGCAGCAGGCTGTCGACGAACACGCGGTAGCCCTGCACGGTGGGCACGCGCCCGGCCGAGGTGTGTGGGGAACTGAGCAGGCCGCTGTCTTCCAGGTCGGCCAGGATGTTGCGGATGGTGGCCGGACTGACATCCAGTCCGGCATGCCGGGCCAGGGTCTGCGAACCGACCGGCTCGCCATCGTGGATGTAGCGGCCGATCAGGGTCCGCAACAGCTGGCGGGCACGCGGATCCAGGGACATGGCAGGTGCGGTCATGCCCCCTACATAGCCCCAGCCCGTCGATACCGCAAGCATGCAGTTCGAAACCGGCGGCGGCACTCGCGGCCACGGCGGCCCATCGCGCGGCGCGGTCCTACACCGTCGCGGGATATGCGACTACAGGCCGACAGACTCCAGCGGCGCCCTGCCCCCCTACAATGCGTCCATGCTCACCCACCTGGCCCTGAAGGATTTCGCCGTCGTCCGCGCCACCGAACTGGAGTTCGGCCCGGGCATGACCGTCATTTCCGGCGAGACCGGCGCCGGCAAGTCGCTGCTGGTGGACGCACTGGGCTTCCTGTCCGGGCTGCGCGCCGACAGCGGCGTGGTCCGCCATGGCAGCGAACGGGCCGAACTGTCGGCCGACTTCGACCTGGCCGCCACCCCGGCCGCGATGGCGTGGTTGCGTGACAACGACCTGGACGAGGATGGCCAATGCCAGCTGCGGCGGGTGATCCGCGCCGATGGCGGTTCGCGCGCCTGGATCAATGGTCGCCCGGCCACCCTGGCCCAGCTGGCCGAGCTGGCCGGGCAACTGGTGGAGATCCACGGCCAGCACGAACACCAGGCCCTGCTCTCGCGCGCCAGCCAGCTGGCCCTGCTGGACGGCCACGCCCGCAACCAGGCCCAGCGCGATGCCGTGCGTGCGGCCGCGGCACGCTGGCAGGCCCTGCTGGACGAACGCCAGGCCCTGCTGGCCCAGGGCGATGTCTCCGACCGGATCGGCTGGCTGGAGCACCAGCTGGCCGAACTGGAACGGGAAGACCTGGACCCGGCCGCGCTGGAGGCCCTGGATGCGGCCCACCGTCGCCAGGCCAATGCCGCCGGCCTGATCGCCGCCTGCGACCAGGCCCTGGCCCGGCTGGGCGACGACGAGGCCCCTTCCCTGTCCCGGCAACTGCAGCAGGCCCGTGCCGGGGTGGCGCGGGCGGCGGCCGACGAACCGCGCCTGGCCGAGGCCGGCGTCCTGCTCGAAGGCGCAGCGGCCCAGATCGAGGAAGCCCTGGCCGTGGTCGCCCGGGTCCGCGACGACCTGGAACCGGACCCGCAACGGCTGGACGAGCTGGAGCGTCGCCTGGTGCGGATCCACGATCTGGCCCGCAAGCACCGCCTGGCCCCAGCCGAACTGGGCGCGCACCGCGACCGCGTCGCCGGCGAACTGGAACAGCTGCGTGGCGCCGGCCAGCGCCTGGACCGGCTCGAAGGCGAAATCGACGCCGCCGCCTCGCACTGGGGTCAGGCGGCCACCGCGCTGGGTGCCACCCGCCGGGCCGCCGCCAGCGCCCTGGACCGGGCGGTGAGCGCGCTGATCGTGGAACTGGGCATGGGCGGCGGTCGTTTCGTGGCCGAACTGGAACCGATCGGGCCGCCACGACCGGACCCCAATGGCGGCGAGCGCGTGGAGTTCCTGGTCGCCGCCAATGCCGGGGCACCGCCCCGGGCGCTGCGCAAGGTGGCCTCCGGCGGCGAGCTCTCGCGCATCTCGCTGGCCATCGAGGTGGCCGCACTGGGTTCGGACGCGGTGCCGACCATGGTGTTCGACGAGGTCGATTCGGGTATTGGCGGTGCGGTGGCCGAGATCGTCGGCCGCAAGCTGCGCCAGCTCGGCCGCGCCCGCCAGGTGTTGTGCGTCACCCACCTGCCCCAGGTGTCGGCCCAGGGCCATGCCCACTACCGGGTCAGCAAGGCGCCGGTGGAAGGGATCACCCGCAGCGCGGTGGAGCTGCTGGACGATGCCGGCCGCGAGCGTGAACTGGCGCGGATGCTCGGCGGGGTCGAGGTCGGCAGCGAAGCCCATGCCGCGGCCCGAAGCCTGCTTGAGCAGGCCGTGGCGGCCGACGCCGGGGTTCAAGCTCCCGCTGCGGCGCGGCGGGCACGCCGCAGCGGCACCGGCTGAAAACGCCGCGACCGCCCCGCAGGCGGCCGCGTGTTCGATCTCATTGCCCGGGCCGATCCCACGTCCGGGTCCGGCTCCTGCCCGGCCGGCTCAACGCCGCTTCTTGCGCACGTACAGCACCAGCGAATGCTCCTCCAGTTCGTAGCCATGGCTGGCGGCGATCTGGCGCTGCAAGGCCTCGATCTCCGCGCTCTCGAACTCGATGATCTTGCCGGTGTCGACATCGACCATGTGGTCGTGGTGGCCGCCGCGGTCCAGCTCGTAGATCGCCTGGCCACCCTCGAAGTTGTGCTTGATCACCAGGCCGGCCGCCTCGAACTGGGTCAGCACCCGGTAGACGGTGGCCAGGCCGATCTCGTCGCCGTTCTCCAGCAGGTGCCGGTAGATGTCCTCGGCGGTGAGGTGGTGCTGGGGCTGGATGCCTTCCAGCAACTCGAGGATGCGCATGCGCGGATGGGTCACCTTCAGGCCGACGCGACGCAGTTCGTTCGATTCCAAGGGCCTCTCCTCCATTCACCACCGGTTTACCGCCAGAACGCACACGGGCGCTATCGCGGGCGGCCGGGAGTGTATCATCGGCCTGATTCCCTCCAGCGTGCCCGCAATGCCCAGCTTCCGCCGCCTGCTGCTGATCGCCCCCCTTTCGCTCGCCGTCGCCGGTTGTGGCGCCCTCTACAAGCAACCGATCTACCAGGGCAACCTGATGGAAAAGGAGGCGGTGGACCAGCTCAAGCCCGGCCTGAACAAGCAGCAGGTCACCGCGCTGCTGGGTACCCCTTCGGTCCAGGATCCGTTCCACGCCCAGCGCTGGGACTACACCGCCACCGAGCGCACCAACCGCCGCGGCACCATCCAGGGAAAGACCCTGACCCTGCACTTCGAAAACGACGTGCTGGTGCGTTGGGACGGCGACTACTTCCCCGAGCAGGACCTGGAACTGGCGCAGAAGTCCTATCGCCAGTTCGGCCCGAACCTGGCCAAGGACAAGAAGAAGGGCGGCCGCTGAACTTCAGCCGCCGCGCTGGCGCTGCGCGCGCCGGCGCCGGGCCTCCTTCGGGTCCAGTTGCAGCGGCCTGAGCAGCTCCACCCGGTCACCCTCGCGCAACGGCGTCGACGGCGCGACCGCCACCCCGAACACCGCCACCCCGGCCACCTGCCCGCCAGCCTCCAGCGCGGCCAGCCGCAGCGCGTCGGCCACCGTGGCCCCGTCCTCCAGCACCAGCTCGCGCTGCAGGCAGCGATGCGGCCAGGCGAGCACGACCTGTACGCGCGGCATGCTCAGCCCCCGCCGTCGGCCACACGCACGAAGTCGTCGACCATGCGGTCGGCCAGGCCCTGGAATCCCAGCGTGAACACCGGCCCCAGCAGCCTGGAGCCCGGCTCGAAGTCCAGGGTCAGCGACACCTTGCAGGCCGACTCGTCCAGGGCGTGGAACTCCCACAGCCCGTGCAGCTTGCGGAACGGCCCGTCGCGCAGCTGCATGTCGATCCGGTGCGGGCGCTCGAGCCGGTTCTCGGTGGTGAACCAGGTGCTCAGCTTGCCCAGGCCCAGGTCCAGCCGGGCCAGCATCCGGCCTTCGTCCTGCTCCAGCACCTGGGCCTGCTCGCACCAGGCAAAGCGCCGCGGATAGGCGGCCACGTCGTTGACCAGGTCGAACATGCGCGCGGCCGAGTGTTCGACCAGGGCACTGCGGTGGATGCTGGGCATGCGGTGCGGGCGTGGCTGGGGCGCGTATGCGCAACGCCCGGTTTGGGCGACAATGGACGGATGAGCAAGCAACCGGCCCATGATAAGGCAAAGGGCAAGGCCAAGGCCGAGCCGGCAAACCGCACCATCGCGCTGAACAAGCGTGCCCGCCACGAATACCACCTGGTCGACCGCTTCGAGGCCGGCCTGGCCCTGCAGGGCTGGGAAGTCAAATCCATCCGCGCCGGGCGTGCCAACCTCACCGACGGCTACGCCTACATCGAGGACGGCCAGCTCTACCTGATCGGGGCCCAGATCACCCCGCTGATCCAGGCCTCCACCCATGTGCTGGCCAACGACCGCCGCACCCGCAAGCTGCTGCTGCACCGGCACGAGATCGACAAGCTGATCGGCCGGGTCCAGCGTGACGGCTACACGCTGGTGCCCACCGCGATGTACTGGAGCGGCAACAAGGTCAAGCTGGAGATCGCCCTGGCCAAGGGCAAGAAAGAGCACGACAAGCGCGACACCGAGAAGGAGCGCGACTGGCAGCGCGAAAAGCAGCGCACCATGCGCCGGCACAACAAGGACGCCTGAGCGCCCGGGGGCCGGGCCCGGGCATTGGGGTAGGAAAATTCCTACCCCAATGCCCGCCGAAGTCCGACTGCGCCCGCGGCACAGACCGGCCAGACTGTGTGCACCCCGGCAGAACGGCTTGCATCGCAAGAAAGGGAACCGCTCTGCAACGGACAAGGTCGCCGGCCGGACGCCGGGCCGGGGAACCTCCTTACAAGCCTCTGGGACCACTGCCCATGGAGCGTTGCACCCTGCAACTGGTCGGCTCGTACGGCGGCTGGCGCCTGATCGACAACGGCAAGCCCTCGTTCTGGTTCCTGGAACGCGACCAGGCCCTGTCCATTGCCCACGTCATCGCCGACTCGCGCGCCGGCCTGCGCTACATCCCGACCCGGATCGAGGCGGAGAACGAGGAAGGCGACCTGGAACTGGTCGCCTGCTTCCCGTAACCAGGGGACGGGAAGCCGCATCCGCGAAAGGCCGGGAGGGGAGTCCCGGCCTTTTTTGTGGTTGTTCTCCTGACTGAGGGGCATGGGTCCGCCGCTGCAAGGGCAAAAGCTTCGCTTCGGGCGGGGGCCGCCGCTGCAAGGG
>JAGOWL010000084.1 GCA_018060215.1 Pseudoxanthomonas sp. | reverse complement strand
TTCCGGGGCTCGTCGAAACGCAGTCCTGCCTGCACGGACTATCAAATACAGCCTTTAAATCAAACACGTGCAATCCACCTACCCACCATCTACCGATTCATGTATGTTTCGGTAGCAAATCGGTAGGGGCTGCGCGCCAACCTGCTGGCGGCGGTGGCCGTGGTGGCCGGCAGCGGCGCGGCCCTGCTGTGCGCGCGCTGGTTCGGTTTCAGCGTCGAAAGCGCCACCGGCATGTTCGCCGGTTCGCTGACCAGCACCGCCAGCCTGCAGACCGCGATCAGTGTCTCGGGCAGCGACATGCCGGCGGTGGCCTATGCCATTGCCTACCCGTTTGGCGTGTTCGGTCCGATCCTGCTGTTCTTCCTCACCCACAAGCTGCTGCGCCCGAAGGTGGAGGCGGTGGGCAACCAGCACCTGATGGCCGGCGAGATCGACGTCGACCAGGCCGGCCTGGCCGGCCTCACGATCGGCCAGGTGCGGCAACGACTGCCGACGGGGACCGAAGTGGCAATGCTGCGCCGTGACGGCAGCAACCGTTTCGTGGAGCGCGACACGCTGCTGCAGGCCGGCGACACGCTGCTGGTGGCCGGACAGCCGGCCGCCATCGGCAGCCTGAAGCTGGCGCCGGACCTGGGCGACATCCGCGCCGACCGCCATGATTTCGACCTCGTGCTGGCCTACGTCTCGCGCGAGACGCTGGTCGGGCAGCGGCTGGACCGGTTGCCCCTGCCGCAGGACATTGCGCACCGGATCGTGCAGGTCCGCCGTGGCGACGTCGACCTGGTGCCGACCGCCGACCTGGTGCTCGAGTACGGCGACCAGGTCGGCGTGCTGGCGGCGCCCGAACACCTGGGCAAATTCACCGCAATCTTCGGCGATTCGGTCAATGCCGAGGCGCAGTTCTCGTTCATGTCCTTCGGCCTGGGCATGGCCGCCGGCGGCCTGCTTGGCCTGGTGCCGATCCCGATCCCCGGCCTGGGCACGGTGAGCCTGGGTGCGGCCGGCGGGGTGATCGTGGCCGCGCTGGTGTTCGGCTACCTGCGCCGGCTGGGGCCGTTCAACTGGACCCTGCCGCAGGTGGCCAACACCATCCTGCGCAACTTCGGACTGACCCTGTTCCTGGCCGGGGTGGGCATGTCCTCGGGCGAGCCGTTCGTGAGCAACATCGCCCAGGACGGGCTGCCGCTGCTGCTGGCCGGCGTGATCCAGGTGGCGGTGGTGGTGCTGATCGTGATCTTCGGCGGCTGGTTCGTGTTGCGCATGAAGTATGACGACCTGCTCGGCATCGCCTCCGGTGCCACCGGCAACCCGGCGATCCTGGCCTACGGCAACCAGCTCACCCCCACCGGCCGCCCGGACATGGGCTACGCGATGATCTTTCCCGGCGTCGGCACCATCCTCAAGATCGTGCTGGTGCAGGTGATGCTGGGCACCGAGGCCGGCGTGGACGTGGACGCGCAGTCATCCCCCGACTGACGACTGCGGCATGACCACGTGCCTGCCCAGGGTCGCGGCGTCAACGTGCAGGTACTCGATACCGAGGTCTATTCCAGCACCGGCCGATTTGCGCTGGCGCTGGTGCAGGCCGGCGCTGGCCACGCCATGAACGCACGCCCGGCCGTGGCCGGGCGTGCGCGGTACGGTCACGGTGCCGGTGCGGCTTCGGCCTTGGCGGCCATCATCGCGTCGCGGGCGGCCTTGAACGGGTTGCCCGCGTACCAGTTGGGCCAGCGGTCACCGGCGGCCAGGTCCTTGCCCACGCCATACAGCGCGTCCAGGTCCTCGACGATGCCGTCGTAGCGCCAGCCCTCGTGGATCTCGTCGCTGGGCTGGTGGTAGCGCTTGGCGTACTCGGCACCGGCGGCCTTGCCGGCCTCGGCACCGCCTTCGACCAGGTCGCCGCCGCCCTTGGCGTACAGCGCCGGCACGCCGGCCTTGGCGAAGTTGAAGTGGTCGCTGCGGAAGTAGAAACCACCGGCGGGGTTGCTCTCCTCGGCCAGCACCCGGCCCTGGCCGTCGGCGTGGACCTTGAGCATGTCCTCCAGTTCGGAGTTGCCCTTGCCGGTGACCACCAGGTCATGCGAACGGCCCGCCACGCTCATCGCGTCCAGGTTGATCACGCCGGCGATCTTGTCCAGCGGCACGGTCGGGTGGGCCACGTAGTACTTGGAACCCAGCAGGCCCGATTCCTCCAGGGTCACGGCCACGAACACCACCGAGCGCTCCGGCTTCTGCTCCTGGTGGGCGAAGGCCTCGGCGATCTCCAGGATGCCGGCCACGCCGGTGGCGTTGTCGACCGCACCGTTGTAGATGGTGTCGGTGCCTTCCTCGCCCTCGTGCTTGCCCAGGTGGTCCCAGTGCGCCATGTACAGCACCGCCTCGTCGGCGCGGCTGCTGCCCGGCAGCACGCCGACCACGTTGCGCGAGGTCTTGTCGGCGGTGGTGCTGGCCAGCTCCACCGACGCGGTGGCGTTGAGCGGGATCGGCTTGAAGCCGGGCTTGCCGGCCTTCCTGTAGGCCTGTTCCAGTTCCAGGCCGGCACCGGCGAACAGCTTGCGCGCCGACTCGGCGGTCAGCCAGCCCTGGATCGGCAGGCGCGGATCGGGATCGTCGCTGGCCGGCAGGTCGTACTGGGCGCCGGACCAGGAGTTCCTGACCACGTCCCAGCCGTAGCTGGCGCCGGCATCGTCGTGCACGATCAGGGCGGCAGCGGCGCCGCGGCGCGCGGCTTCCTCGAACTTGTAGGTCCAGCGGCCGTAGTAGGTCATCTTGTTGCCGTCGAACAGCTTGTCGTCCTTGGCGTGGAAGCCCGGATCGTTGACCAGCATCACCACGGTCTTGCCGGTCCAGTCCTGGTCGCCGTAGTCGTTCCAGTCGCGTTCGGGGGCATTGACGCCGTAGCCGACGAACACCACCGGGCTGTCCTTGAGGCTGACCTGGGCCTGGCCGGTGCGGGTGGCCACCACCATGTCGGTGCCGAAGGCCAGTTGCTGCGGCTGGCCGTCGATGGTCAGGGTCAGGGTGGTGGCCGGATCGGCGGTGGTCTCCACCATCGGCACGTCCTGGAAGTAGCTGTCGCCGTTGCCCGGCTGCAGGCCGATGCGCTGCATCTGGGCGCGGATGTACTCGACGCTGCGATCCTCGCCGGTGGAGCCGGGGGCGCGGCCTTCGAACTCGTCCGAGGCCAGTACCTTGACCAGTTCGGTGAAATCGCCGGCATCGATGGCCGGCTGGAAGTCGTGGTTGCTGGCCGGCAGGCCGGCGGTGGCCGGGGTTTCCGGCGTCTGCGCCGGGGTGGGGGTTTCAGCCTGCTTGCAGCCGGCCAGCGCCAGGGCGCCGGCGGCCAGGCCGATCAGGATCTTGCGGGACATCGGAACTCCGGAGGGACTGCGGAATCCCGATTCTAGCCAAGCCGGCCGTTTCAGTCCCGTGGCGCGGTATCGGTATCGAAGATCACCGGCTCGGCGCCGGTCACCGGGCCGATCCGGGCACTGCGGTGCACGTACAGATCGACCTCGCGCTCGAACCTGAGCGGGCCTGCGACCACCGCGCCGGGCGAGATCACCACCCGCGGCCTGCGCTTGGGTGCAGCGGAGAACCAGCCCTGCGGGCGCGAGACGGTGATGCCGCCGTCCAGCTGCGAGCCGATGCCCACGGTGATGTTGCCGTTGACCGTCTCGATGCCCGTGCCCAGGTGGGTGCGGACCAGGCCGATGGCGCCGTTGACCGTTTCCACGCCGCGGCCGATGCGGCTGCCCTGGTCGACGAACACGCTGCCGTTGACCGTTTCGATGCCGCCGGCCACCTGCACGTCGCGGCCGAGCCGGAGCGAGCCGTTGACCGCCTCCAGGCTCTCCAGCCGGGCGCCGTCGCCGACGGTGATGCTGCCGTTGACGGTGCTGGCGGCGCCGGCCTGCACGCGCTCGGCCACGCGCACGGCGCCGTTGACCGTTTCCAGGTCGCCGTAGTGGCCACCGGCGGTGGTTTCGATGCTGCCGTTGATCCTGCTGATGTCCTCGGCGGCCAGTGCCGGGTTGGCGCAGGCCAGGGCCAGCACGAGGGCGAGCGGGGCGAGGGGACGGTTCATGGGTCGCTCCTGGCGGGTGGACCGGAACCAGCATGGGACCACCGTTGGCTACAATCCGCCACTGTCTGAAGTCATTGGGAACACCGGCCGTGGGCCTGAGCCGCCAACCGAACCTGCCAGGGTGCCTGCTTGCGGATGGCCCGCACCTGCGCCCGTGGCCGGCCGGCGCGGCCTGGCTGCTGGCGCTGCTGCTGGGACTGGCCGTGCCTGCCGTGGCCCCGGCGCAGTCGCAGAAGTCCACCGAGCAGCAGCTGCGCAAGGCGCGCGGGGAGTTGCAGCAGATCGCGCGCGAGCGCCGCAAGCTGGAGGGCGAGCGCGGCGACGCGGCCAAGCGCCTGCGCCAGGCCGACGAGCAGCTGGGGCGTTCCACCCGCGCCCTGGCGCAGACCGACGCGGCGCTGGCGGCCGGCCAGGCCGAGCTGGAGCAACTGCAGGCCCAGCGCAGCCGGATGCAGGCCGACCTGGAGCAGCGGCGCCAACGCCTGGCCACCCTGCTGCGCAGCGCCTATGCCAACGGCGGGCAGGCACCCTTGAAGCTGTTGCTGGCGCAGGACCGCATCGCCGAGGCCCAGCGCACCCTGGCCTACTACCGCTATGCCCAGCGCGAGCAGGCGCGCCAACTGGAGGAGCTGGCCTCCGGGCTGGAGGCGCTGGCGGCCACCGAAGCCCGGATCGAGGCCCGCACCGCCGAGCTGGCGCAATTGCAGGGCCGGCAGAAGTCGGAGCTGGCCACGATCCGCAGCGATCGTGGCAGCCGTGCCACCCTGGTGGCCGAACTGGACCAGCGCTACAAGGATCGCGGCAGCCGCGAGAAGGCCCTGGGCCAGGACGTGAAATCACTGGAGCGGTTGCTGGCCAACCTGCGCGCGGCTGCGGCCAAGGCCGAAGCCGAACGTCGGGCCGCTGCGGCCGCCGCGGCCGCGGCCAGACGCAAGGCCGATGCCGGCGGCAGCGTGCCATCCAGCCCGGGCAAGGTGCCGCCGAAGGTGGCTTCGTCCGCGCCGGCGCCCCGGGTGGGCGGCCTGGGCTGGCCGGCCAGTGGCGAGCTGCTGGCCCGCTACGGTGGCCGCCTGCCCGATGGCCGCAGCAGCAGTGGCGTGCTGATCGGCGCGCCGGCCGGCACCGTGGTCAGCGCGGTGGCCGATGGCACGGTGGTGTTTTCGGAGTGGATGACCGGCTATGGCCTGATCCTGATCGTGGACCACGGCAACGGCTACATGAGCCTGTACGCGCACAACGACACCCTGCTGCGCGACGCCGGTGACCGCGTGCGCCGCGGCGATGCGGTGGCCCGGGTCGGCAGCTCCGGCGGCCACGGCCGTCCGGCGCTGTATTTCGAGCTGCGCCGCAACGGCCAGCCGGTGGACCCGTCGACCTGGCTGCAGCGCCAGTAACGGGATCGGGCGCGCCCGGCGCCAGCGCCGGGTTCAAGCGGCGTTGGGGCGGGCTTGACGCATAATCGATCGCAGTTGCGCCTGGTGCGCCCCGGAGTCCCGCATGCGTCCTGTTTCCCCGTGGTTCCTGCTGTCGGCCCTGTTGCTGCTGGCACTGCCGGTCGCCCCTGCTGTGGCCCAGCAGCCGGCCGCGGCGGCCAGCGACGCGCCGGCGGCGCCGGATCCGGCCACGCAGGCAGCGGAGGCCGGTGACCAGGACCGGGTCGGTGCGGCCGAGGCGCCCGAAGCCCCGGTCCCGGCCAGCGACGACCCCGATGCCAGCGATGAACGCACCGGGCCGGCATCGAAGGTGCCGCTGCGCGAGATCCGCCGCTACGTGGCGGTGTACAACGCGATCAAGGAAGCCTACGTGGATCCGGTCGAGGACCGCGAGCTGATGCAGTCGGCCATCCAGGGCCTGCTGCTGGACCTGGATCCGCACAGCGCCTACCTGGACCGCGACCAGTCCGAATCCTTCGACGAGGCCACCAGCGGCGCCTACGACGGGGTCGGGGTGGAGCTGCAGCAACAGGGTGACACCCTGAAGGTGATCGCGCCGATCGACGGTGGCCCGGCCGAGCGCGCCGGGATCCTGGCCGGTGACGCGATCGTGGCCATCGACGGCAAGCCCATCGCCCAGGTCGAGGGCATGAAGCCCCTGCGCGGCCCTTCGGGCAGCAAGGTGGTGGTCACCCTGGTGCGCGAAGGCCGGGCCAAGCCGTTCGACGTGACCCTGCAGCGCGAGAAGATCAAGCTCGCCAGCGTGCGCAGCCGGATGCTCGAACCGGGCTATGGCTATGTGCGCATCGGCAGTTTCCAGGCCGATACCGGCGCCGACTTCCAGCAGCAGCTCGACCGCCTCCAGGCCCAGGCTGGCGGCCCGCTGCGCGGACTGGTGCTGGACCTGCGCAGCAATCCCGGCGGCCTGCTCACCGCCGCGGTGCAGGTGGCCGACGACCTGCTCGATCGCGGCGGCATCGTCAGCACCCGCGGCCGCATTCCGATCAGCGACACCCGCTTCGATGCCTCGCCGGGCGATCGTCTCAGGGGTGCACCGGTGGTGGTGCTGGTCGATGCCGGTTCGGCCAGCGCCTCGGAGGTGCTGGCCGGGGCGCTGCGCGACAACGGGCGTGCCCGCATCGTTGGCAGCCGCACCTTCGGCAAGGGCTCGGTGCAGACGGTGCTGCCGCTGGACAACGGCGATTCGGTGAAGCTGACCACCGCGCGCTACTACACCCCCAGCGGGCGCTCGATCCAGGCCAGCGGCATCGTTCCGGACACCGAGCTCAAGCCGGACCCGGCGCTGATCGGGGGCGAGGCCCCGACCAGCCTGCCCGAGGTCAGCGAGGCGATCCTGCCCGGTCATCTGCAAGGCGACGACGAGGGCGGCGACGGCTACGTGCCCGGCCAGCCGCTGCCGGGCGAGAAGCCGGTGGCCGCGGCGCTGGCGGAACTGAAGAAGCTGGTGGCCGGCGCACCGGTGGCGAGCGCGCCTGCAGCTGACAAGCCTGCAGCGGAAAAGCCTGCAGCAGGCCAGTCGGCCACAGGCAAGCCCGCGACGGACAAGCCGGCGACCGATAAGCCCGCGACCGGCAAGCCGGCGGACTGACCACTGCGGCAAGGCGGGTCCGTCGCGGCCGCGGCCGCGGCCGGCCCGCGGCGCTTCAGCGTGGCGGTTTGGCCGGGAACGGGAAGGGCGTGACCACCTTCTCGCCGGTGGCCGCGTCGCGGATCGCCGACTGGCCTTTGCGCTCCACTTCCTCCACCCGCACGATGCTCTGCATGGGCAGGTGCAGCACCTTGGTGGTGCCGAATTCGTCGCGCAGGCGTTCTTCGGTCGGATCCACCACCAGGCCCTCGTGCAGGTCGAACACCAGCTCGCCCACCTCGGTGAAACCCCACAGCGAACTGCCGCCCACGTGGCGGGCGTAGAGTTCGTAGACCTTGCCGTGGTTGAGGAAGGTCACCTTGTACAGCGGCTTGGACATGGCTGGGGTGCGGAGGCCGG
Source organism: Pseudoxanthomonas sp. (assembly GCA_018060215.1). Taxonomy (GTDB): domain Bacteria; phylum Pseudomonadota; class Gammaproteobacteria; order Xanthomonadales; family Xanthomonadaceae; genus Pseudoxanthomonas. The sequence goes on along the minus strand of JAGOWL010000084.1, from coordinate 2,702 downwards.
AAACCGCAAAGATGGGGTGCCGATGCGGTGATTCCAATGGCCCCGGCCCGGTGCCGTCCGGCCCGCCCCGGCGGATCAGTAGCCGCGCAGGCGGCGCAGGCGGCGGGCGATGCCGGCGCGCACCAGCAGGGCGAACAGCACCCCGAACAGGAAGCCGGCCACGTGCGCGGCCCAGGCCACCGCGCCGAACGCCGGGCCGATGTAGGCGAACAGCACCTGCAGCGCGGCCCAGATCCCGATCAGCAGGAAGGCCGGCGCGCGCACGAACTCCAGGAACAGGCCCAGCGGCAGGACCACGCCCAGGCGTGCGCCCGGGAACAGCGCCAGGTAGGCGCCGATCACCGCCGACACCGCGCCGGAGGCGCCGATCACCACCCGGTCGGGGTTGTCGATGGTCAGCACCGCGGCCAGGTTGGCCATCGCCCCGCCCAGCAGGAACAGCAGCAGGAACCGCCACGGCCCCATCACCCGCTCGGCGGGCAGGCCGAAGATCAGCAGGAACACCAGGTTGCCCAGCAGGTGGGCCCAGTCCGCGTGCAGGAACAGGGCGGTGAACAGGCGCAGCACGCTGCCGTCGCGCAGCGCCGCCAGCCAGTCCTCGCTGCCGCGCAGGCCATGGCCCAGGGCGCCCCAGGCCAGCCACAGCGCATGCCGGGCCTCGTCGGGCCGGGTCAGCGACCAGACGAAGGCCAGCCACAGCGCGACCAGCAACAGCGGCGTGGCCCAGCGCAGGGAGGCCTTGGGCCGGGTCGGGAGCGGGATGAACATGGCCTCACTATGCCATCGCCGCCAAGCCGGCCCGGTGAGCGGGTGGGGGTCGAGTCCGTTCGTCGCCTGTTGTGATTGCGTTAAATCGGGAGGCGTATACTGCATACGGCGTCGTATGTCGGGAGGGGATTCCGACGGATGCGGACAGGCCCGACCCCGGGCCACCCGCGGGCGCTTGCCGATCGACAACCTGCCTTCCGGAGAATCCAGTCACCATGCAGTACGCCTCCCCCCTCATTCGTGCCACCACCCTGGCCGTCGGCATTGCCGCCGCGCTGGCCTGCGGCCATGCCCAGGCCGCCGCTTTCCAGCTCAAGGAACACAGCGCCAAGGGCCTGGGCCGCGCCTTTGCCGGTTCCACCAGCGCCGAAGGCGATGCCTCGGTCGTGGCCACCAACCCCGCGTCGATGCGCCTGCTCGACGGCCGCCAGCTGCAGGCCGATCTGACCGCGATCAGCTTCTCGGCCGAGTTCGAGAAGTTTGGCGCCCGCCACGTCGGTCCGACCGGCCCGGGCACCGGCACTCCGGTTTCCGGTGGCAACGGCGGCGACGCCGGCATGATCGCCCCGGTCCCGGCCGCCTATTTCCACCTGCCCTTCGGCGCCCAGGACAACATGCACTTCGGCCTGTCGCTGACCGCGCCGTTCGGCTTCAAGACCGAGTACGACAACGACTGGGTCGGCCGCTACCACGGCATCAAGACCGACCTCAAGGCGATGGACCTGGGCGCGGCGTTCTCCTATGACGTCAATCCGTACGTGTCCTTCGGCGCCAGCGTGTTCGTCGAGCACCTGGCCATCGAACTGAGCAGCGCGATCGACTTCGGCACCGCCATCTATGCCGTCCCCGGTGGTGCGCAGATGGGCTTCCGTCCGGGCAACGCCGACGGCACCATGACCATCGAAGGCGACAACAATGCCTGGGGCTACGTGCTGGGCACCACGCTCAGCCCGAGCGAAGACACCCACATCGCCATCAGCTACCGTTCCAAGGTCGAGCACAAGATCAATGACGGCGAAGCCCGCTTCAACGTGCCGGCCAACGCCGCCGCCGTGCTCGCCCAGGTGGCCCCGGGCCAGTACGTGAACACCGGTGGCCGGGCCACCCTGACCCTGCCAGCCTCGGCCAACCTGAGCGTGACCCACCGGATCAACGACCAGTGGACGATCATGGCCGACCTCTCGCGCACGGCGTGGAAGCCGGTGTTCGACCAGGTCACCGTTGACTTCGACTCCAACCAGGCCGACGCGGTGCTGCCGTTCAACTACGACGACTCCACCTTCGGTTCGATCGGCACCGAGTACAAGCTGTCGGACACGCTGACCCTGCGTGGCGGCATCGCCTACGACCAGACCCCGACCAGCTATTCGCACCGTGACGTGCGCGTGCCGGACGTGACCCGCAAGTGGCTGTCGGTGGGCCTGGGCTGGACGCCGTCGGAGAAGTTCGAATACAACTTCGGCTACACCCACCTGTTCACCAACGATCCGGCGATCAACCTGGTCTCGGCCACCGGCAGCACGCTGCAGGGCCGTTACGACGTCGGTGGCGACATCCTGGCCGCGTCGGTGAACTGGAAGTTCTGACCCGCGGTGCCGGCGTAACCCCGGAAAACCCCGCTTCGGCGGGGTTTTTCTATTGTCGACTCCCTACCGGGGGGCATGGGTCCGCGTCTGCAGGGCCAGAGCGAAAGCATCCGCTTCGGGCGGGGGCCGCCGCTCATTGGGGGTCCGGTGAAAGCCTCGCTTCGGGTGGGGGCCGCCGCTGCAAGGGGATTTCGTCCGCCGCGTGGTTCCGCGTCCTGCTCCAACACGCGGGCGCGGTACATCCATGTACCGCTCGGACGAAATCCCCTTGCAGCGACGTCCTTCGCCGGGAGGGATGTCCTGGTTTCGTTGGGCCACAGCAACAGCAAAAGCTCCGCACAGCGCAGG